>JBCDHF010000160.1:0-9718 GCA_038750375.1 Cyanobacteria bacterium P01_H01_bin.15 | reverse complement strand
GCAGTTGGTCTTTGATGACGAGGCTTTCAGTGCTGGGGATGTGGCTGGAGAGGATGTTTATCGTTTTGATGTCTCTGGAGTTGGTTTAGCGCCTTATGACCAACTGTCGTTGTCTACTTTGACTTCTGAGTCCGGCTCTCTGCCTGACGGGTTTGCCCTCATTTCTGCCAACCTTGAGCTGGCGCTCCTTGCTTAGTGCACTGCTCCTGATGACAGCGAATCCCATCAGATTCCTCCCCACTCAAAAATCATTGTCAGAAAGCTGGATGATTGAGTAGCTCAAAATTAGAAGTGTCCTCAGCGATCTGGCAAAAGCTATAAATTGCTAAAAACGACTTTCAAACTCTAAAGAAGCTCGACTATCTTGAGTAAAGTTAGTGGATGCCCCCAAAATCCAGTTTCGATTGATGCGATAGCGTAGTCCCCACTGTGCACTCAAGTCAGGATTGAGTAATTTAAACACAGATGCGGATAACCGGTTAGTGATGTCAATACCCGCCTCTCCTGCTAAGCCAATCGTTGAAGTTCTCTCCGTTTCATCAACAATAGGTGTTGGAAAAATCCGGAACTGACTAAGCCCTAGCGCATTAGCAACTTCTTTCTGAATGGGACTGATTAAGGCGGAACCGGCGAGGTTAGCAATCCCTGTCGGGGTAACATCTTGACTTAACGTATTCACAAATCCACCACCCAATAAAGAAATAATTTCTGTTTGCGATCGGGGAGGGCTACTGGTGAGACGAAGGTTTTCGGAAAGCTGACTGGCATATCCGCGAACATTGGCTTGAATACGAACGGTCTCAAGGGTACCAATTTCATCTAAATTGAGCGGAATTTCTGAACCTTCTACGCCAAAAATATTGAGTTGTACAGGTGTGGACTGAGACTCAACGGCGGTTGTGACCAAACGTAAGTCCAAAAAGGGGTCGAGACCTCGCTGAGGAAAAAACTGAGCGAGATTAGGACCGTCTCTTTCCAGCCGAAATTGAGTGGTAAACAGATTGAGGTCGCCCCTGCGTAACAGAATTGTGCCTTCGGGACGAAGATTAGTGAGCGAGCCACTCAACGCTAAATCGCCTGTCGCCACTAGATCTAGGATCGGTAGTCGCTGAATACGCACGTTGGGACCTAAGCGCAAAAATAAGCCTGCAAACTCTGTGGCAACAGGAAGTTCAGTTAGCTCCGAGGTCAAGGGATTATTTATTCGCCCACTATTTGAACCAAGAGACAGATTAACAATGCCATCTGTTAATTCAACCAGACCCGTTAACTGGGGCTGCAGCAGGTTTCCGATAACTTGGATTTCGCCTTCGACCCCTCCTTGATAAGTATTCGGAATATCAATCGCAATATCCGTGAGATTGAGCGTTAGAGGCGTCTCTGGCGTATTCAATGTTGGAGAAATGGGTAATACCCCCATGAGTTGGACTTGACCCCCCGCAATATCAGCCGTTAACTCACTGACTTGGATTTCATTGAAGTTAAAGAGAATTTGCCCATTGAGTTTAGTTAAAGGAGCTGCGGGTAAGAGAGAGGAAAGAATCTGCGCGTCGCTGATAACAGCAGTCCCTTGGGCGGTCAACTCTTGCAGAGGTTCAGGCATGCCCTGTAAAAAGCGACCATTAATGTTGACAGTAATATTGGCATTACCCGTCTCCCAGCGAACTTGATTATTGCTGAGAATATCTAAGAGTTTGAGCCCTTCATCTTGAATGTTTAGATCGACTTCTAGACGATTACTGGCAAGCGGAACGTCGGATAAAGGCAGTTGATAGGGAAACGTGCCGGATAATTCTAGTGGTGGGGAGTCTGCGGTGAGTTGGCTCGTGGCAAAGAAATTAAGTTGTGCGTTGTTGTAGCTGAAACTTCCTTCTGTTGTTGCAATCGGGGTGGTATTAATCGTTGCATTATCAACTGTAATTTGGCCAATAGCAGCAGGATTATTTTGCGACCCGGAAAATGAAACGGTTGCGTTGATTAAACCCCCAAACCCAATCGCTGGGGGCAAGGGTACAAATTCATCTAACAAATCCACTGAAATATTTTCCAGACGCAACTGGCCTGATTGATTGTCACCACCAAAGTTACCCGAATAAACTATTTGTTCCTCGTTGCCATAGGTCAAACTCAACGGCGTAAAGAGAAAAACTCCATTGCG
Source organism: Cyanobacteria bacterium P01_H01_bin.15 (assembly GCA_038750375.1). GTDB lineage: Bacteria > Cyanobacteriota > Cyanobacteriia > Cyanobacteriales > JAAUTE01 > JAAUTE01. The sequence goes on along the minus strand of JBCDHF010000160.1, from coordinate 7,560 downwards.
ATAACTGCCGCTAGCAACCACTTCTTCTCCTGCAAATTTCTCCCATTGCCAGCCTTGACCCTGAAAATCAAAAGTTGCAGATAAACCGGTACTGATCGATCCCTGAACGCTAGCTTGTCCGTTAAAGATGCCGCTCAGTTCACCAAGGGGAGGTAGGAACGATCGCGCACGGCGAGTTTGCTGCAGTTGGGCGCGCAGTTTTTGGATTTCGGTGAGTCGTTGAAGCTGGACAAAGATTGGCGTCTCAGAAGGCGTTGCGATCGCAAATAAATCCGGCTTAGGCGAATTGGAATTGCTTTCTGGCAGGGGCGGTTCAAAAAGATCTGCTGCTGTGCCGTAACTGGCAGGGGCTAAGCCCCGATTGAGATCAGATAATTCAAAAATTTCGAGGGCTTCCAAAACGTCTTGAATTTCACCGTTACGAATAGCGATCGCGGTGGTTAGCTGCAAATCGCTGGTAATTTCTGAGAGCGTGGCGGTTATTTCATATTCGCTATCTCCCTTCAAGAGTCGACCAGAATCCAGGGTTAAGCGATCGCGAGCATAAGCCAAATTGCCGCTGAACTGTTCACCACTGAGACGACCGAACACAGGCTGGTCCACCACCAGATTTGGCGCAGAGGTGGCAAAGGTTTGCAGATCCACATCTGCGGTCCCGGTGAGTTTGCCCCGAAGTTGTCCCGTTTGCACTCGCTCAGGCAATGGAATCGCCAAGGCAATCGCCAGTTCTCGTAGGGGCTCCAACGGTAATGCTTCGGTTTGAAGTTGCAGCACCTGTTCCGTCAGACGTTCTCCAGTCACTTTTGCCTTTCCATCAGGAGTAGCCAGTGCGATCGCAAAACTGTCAGGTTTTTGGTCAGGGCCCAGCCTCACATCAATGCGCGAGCCGAGATCGCCGGTCAACGCTAATTCAACTTGGCGATCGGGTTGAACCTCAATCGACCCCGTAAAAACAGGATCTAGTATCAGAGATTCCAACGCGAACTTATGCACTCTGACCGCTCCGTTTAAGGCGGGACTCAGCAGCTCACCCTTAACAGGACCGGCATAGTCCACATCTCCGGTGTAATTCAAGCGGGCAATGGCATGAGGTAGAGGGAGCGGCAGCGTTTTAAGTGGAATCTGCGCCGCGTCAACCGCTAAATCAAGGTTCCTAATTGCCGTTAGAGTCCCGGTTTGGAAAAAATCCGGACCAACTTCTAACGAACCTTGGGCTTCGAGTCCCGGGCCCTGGGCGTTTGCGATCGCAAGTTGAGAATTAGCCCAGACAATGTCAGCCGTGAGTGGTCGCTTCAGAAAACCCAGACCGCGATTCAGTCGAACATTTCCGACTGCATCCAGAGCTGCCGGACTAAGATCAGCAAGGACGCCAGAAACAGTCAATTCACCGCTAAGTTCAGTATCCAACTCCGGACGCTTACCTCCAAAGGCCTGCAAATTGAGACCTGCCAGGCTGACATCGGCCTGAAACTCGCCGTTCTGAATAGTCAAAGTTTCTGTTGTCAGTTCACCATTTGCGATCGCAACTTGCGCAACACCATCCCCTTGAATACGATCCCGCGTGAGTTCAGCGAGCGATCCTTGGAGTATCAACTGACTAAATACCTGGGCAGGGGCAGGGGGCGTCGCCATTAAATCAGCCAGCGCCAATCCTGGTGTTTCAACTTCCGCTAACCATCGCCCCCGAGCAACTTGAAGATCTCGAATCAGCAACTCGCCACTGGGCAACGGTACTGCACCCGTTCCGGCAATCGTTATATCATCCAGACTTAAGGTCTCTACCGTGCCTTGGGCTACGAGTTGCACATTTACGGTGCGGGTTTTCCAATTGGGGGGAAGTTCAGTCGTTAATGTCGCCAAGGGCAGCGCAGCCCCAATGATCTGTGCTTGCCAATTGCCGTTCTCGACATTCACCAGCGGCACGGTTAAAGTCCCTTCCGCCAGCGTAATCTCCGCTCTCCCCTCCACGGAAAGATCCGACAGCGCAGTCGCAGCCACATCACCGGCTACTGTGAGCTGGGCATTCGCAGTTTCGTCAACAACAAGCGGCGGTAAATCCGAGTGCAACGTATTCAATGCCACCGCTTGAACCGCCAACTCTGTCCGCCATTGACCGTCTTGTAAACTCGCATCCAGCACCTGCACCGTTCCAGAGCTAAGACCCAAAATTCCCGTGCCGGATAGCGTCAATTTCTCCCAGTCGCCCAAAGTTTTTACATTGCCTTGAATTGTCCCCGAGCCCGAAAAAGACTCTACTAATGCCGGAACGGTTTGACCATAGTCGGCCAACAAGGCTCGTGTCGGTAATGCCTGCCCTTGAAACACAAACTGAAAATCTTGGGTTGCTAAATCAATTTCACCCTGACCAACAACCGTGCCTCCAGCGTCCGGCAGCCCCTGAAATTGCTCAACTGTCAACACATTATTTTGCAACGTCAACAACGCTGCTCCAGACTTCACCGCTAGCCGATCTACTTGAGCCGTTTCCGTCAACTGGACCGCTGCTTGCAATACTGGTGAGCTCAGCTCCCCGGAAATAGTCAATTCGGCCGATCCAGTCCCGTCCAAGGGGACTCCAGGCTGGGGCAAATCCAATGCGGCGATCGCCTGCTCAACCGTGGCTGTTTCCGTTTGAACCGCGAGCGCTAAGGATTGTGTTAGCCAGTTCAACTCTCCCGTGGCCTGCCCTGCAATCTCACCGAAATAGCCCTGTACCTCTGACAAACTCACCGTTCCGGTTCCCAAGGTCAGAGAGCCCGTCGCCTGAGTAATCGGACTAGGTAATTGAGGAATCCAAACATCTACGGCCTGCACGCTTGCCTGCCCAGCCAAATGAACCAAGCGCGAGTCAATCATTTCTAGCGTCAATGATCCATCGGCTTCTCCCGCCGTGATTTCTGCCGGCAACGGAATTAAGTCCGGAAGTACGTGGGCGGCTAAGTCTGTCCCCTGCAAAGCCAGCGTAATTTTTTGAGTCTCCGGCAAAAATGCGCCGGACAATGCCAAGTCCCCACCCGCTTGCAACGTCCCTGCTAACTCAAACCCGATTTGTTCATAGTTCTCCGTAAACTCGGCAATAGCCGTCGGTGCAGTTAACGGAATCGCCTCTAACAGTTCACCCGTTTGCGATCGAGATCTCAACGTGATGTCTGCATTCTGCAGCGTTGCTGTCTCTAACTGAATATCAATGGGCCCATCGTCGCCCAGTGACTGAATTTTCACGGGTAACCAACTGCCAGTAATGGACTGCTCAATATAAATTTCAGGCTGTACTAATGTCAGGTTTAATGCCAGCGTTCGCTCGTGCCATAACGCCCACCAATCCAACCGAACTTGCCCTTCAGCAAACGTCACAAAACTCGCATTTTCCGGAATTGAGGGCATCTCACTCGCCCCGACTGTCACCCCTTGCCAAGACCAACTTTGGAGCGAGCCTAAATTTACCGGACGATTTAACAGCTTCGACACTTCTTGCTCAACAAACGGCACCAAACGATTTTCGAGCAACCACCAACCCGTCACCCCGCCACCCACTATGCCCAGTAACAGCGCTCCTCCTAACCCTTGCCGAAGTCGACGCCAGCCGATAGCAGATTTCTGAGACGTTTGCCGTGCATCATCCGGTCTAGTCATGGTTCGCCTCGTTCAATCACGCCCAAAAATTGTTGACTTTCCCTAAATTGCTTATGACAGAAGAAGCTCAGAAAAGGTTGACCGAGAAGCATACAAATTGCCCATGACTCAGACTCTAGATTTTTGGGGGTGTTGGATCCGTTAGAGACAGCTCAAAAATCTTCAAGCCGTAAATAGTTCACCTCATGAACACTGAGAACAACGATAACCTCAATACCACTCACCAAAAAATACGATTAGCTCTTTAGCAAAGCCATTCCGGCAAAACGCTACCCAGTAATCACAGTGGTCATTTCCGCGATAATATACTCGAATTTTTAACGCAATATTAAAATAATGCGCAGCTAACTCAGGATAATCCGGTTGTTGAACCCGATGAGTTTGCAGAAGATAGTAATCACAGGAAAGAGATGAGCAACCTAAGGATTGGTTTAGGTTGGTAGTCCCGCTAACATCAACGCTCGTGAATTTAGCCCCTCGCTGAATTCATCCATAGCCTGGAGTTAGCGGGCTTTTCTTTGGCGTTTTTTTCCAGACACTAACCCTCTGTCGCTCAATTGCCCAGACCCAAAACTCTAGAAAACTCGCTGGTTGAATATTGCCCCCTTTCTTGAGCTCATCAAAGAGAATCAGCAAACAATTTGCGATCGCAAACGGCACTTTAAATCCGGCACTCTAGAATGGACGAGTTGAATTGGGAGAGGAGAGCAGCTAATGCGAAAACAGTCTGGGGCCTTAGCGCTCATTATCGGAACGGTCATTGGGGGCGTCAGCACATCCGCGATCGCCCAAGGTATTTTTAATCGGCCAGATTTTTTTGAGCGAGGACAGCGGCAGCTAGAACAGGAAATTCGCAGCCTCGAACAGGAAAAACCCCAATCTCAACCGGATCTCACCGTAGAAAGCCAAGATTGGAAACCACTGGTCTTTCGAGAGGCTGGCTTTTCCGTGTGGATGCCTCCCGGATTGCTCAGTCAAGAAACGGAGACGTTAGAAACCGAGGTGGGCACCATCAAGTTCCAAATTATTGGTAGTGATTCCGCCGACAATCGCTACGTGGCCGCTTATTCTCGACCCCTCGACTCTACCCAAAAAGCTAGTCCCGACAGCATACTCGTCAGTCTCAAAGCCCGGCTATCAGAAAAAACAAAATTTGAACTCGCCGATCAGCAGCCCCTCACCTTCCAAGACCATCGCGGTCAACAGCTCACCTTTCGCGATCACGAAAAAGAGACTATCGTTTTTCAGATTTTTCTCGTTAGCGATCGCATCTATCTACTCGGTGCTAGCCAGCCAGGGCAAAAACTATCGGCCACGGGTAGCGAATTTTTTGAAACCTTCAAACTACTTTGAGCTAGCACAGTCAACTTAGAGCTGAAATGCGGGCAGAGGCGTAGGTGCTAGAGTCGAATCCAATCCGCATTGAGCGACTCGTTGAGAAATCTGGAGCGAGTAATTCAAACGCCCCCCTGTAATTTCGTAAGTATTGCGTACTGCGGGTAGATGGCCCACTGGTGCATCCAAGCTATAGTTCAAATTGCCAATAAATGCGACCCAACTCCCGGCTTGACGCCAGCCCACCCGCTCACCAAACGCTTCGTAGTTGGTGGGATTCGCCAAACGTCCCGGACGATTACCTGCCGCTTGATAAGCGCCTAATTGCACTCCAAAGCCAAATCGACCTTCGGAGGCTGTCTGCCAGAGATTTTCGACCAGCTGAACATCCTCGCAAGGAACCTGACGAAAATTATTGGCTTCTTCGATGACCCCAGCAGCCTGATATAGCAAAGAAATCGTATAAGTATTTGCGGTTTTCCAATCTCCGACTTCCAACGCTTCCGCCAGTTGCCCATAGTCCACCTGAGTTACCGGAGAGACAAACGTGTCGGTCTCTTGGGCTTCAACCAGAGGCATCCAGGCACCACTCAACACACAGCCTAAAATCCCTAAAATCCGTCGATTTTTAAACACAGCACACCTTTTCACAACGTCGACAAACTATCACCTTGTCAGCAATCCTCTTGATGATATAGCCTTCGCCAGATCGCTTAGGACACTTCCGATTTCGAACTGTCTAATCCTCAAATGTTCTGGCGCGCAGTCGCCTCCTCAGGAAGGTGGCGACTGCCATAATCTGCACGGTTTCCCAAAAATAGGGGGCACCCCTAGCCGGGAAAAGAAGCAAGACACTATCAAAATCGCGAATCCGATAATTGTTAAGCTTCATTAAGAATCATTCCGCGCCATCATGCTGAAAACCTCAACTGTAAGTGCTAGCCCTCCTAAAATCGCAGCTTCAGAGCGACAGAATTTACTGCGATTGTTCGCGACGGGTCTGCTGTTTTGGCTCAGCATCACCTCTTTGCTCGCCGTACTGCCTTTATACGCCCAATCTGTCGGCAATAGCGATCGTTTAGTGGGCTTGGTGATGAGTTCCTTTGCCATCGGGCTCATCTTGAGCCGCATGTGGATGGGACAGCTTGCCGATCGCCGGAGTCGCAAGTTAGTCATTGTGATTGGCGCCATTGTGATGGGAACAGCACCGTTTGGCTATTTATTTAGCGACCAAGTGTGGGAATTAATGGTTTGGCGCGCTTATCACGGTGTCAGTATTGCGTCCTTTACCCTCGGCTATAGCGCCTTGGTCAGTGACATCGCCCCTCCCAGTCGCCGAGGCGAAATTTTAGGCTACATGGCTTTAGTCACGCCTCTGGGCATGGCGTTAGGCCCAGCCTTGGGGAGTTGGCTTCTCTCCGCTGCCAGTTTTAGCTGGGTTTTTATGAGTTCCGGTATCGTGGGTTTACTGGCGATTGTGTTAGCCCTTACCATCAGTGATCCGGGTCGCCCCAAACCCCAAAACTCGGAAGAGGAAACTACGCGTTCTCAGCCCTCCTGGTGGGACCTAGCCACCGGTCGTGCATTACTCAGTCCGGCATTCGTTCTGCTTTTGATTGGCTCATTATTTGGTGCGCTAGTAGCTTTTTTGCCCTTATTTGTGCAAGAGGCTGAGTTGAATGTCAATGCTGGTCTGTTTTATGCAGCCGCTGCACTCTCATCTTGCTTGGTTCGTCTTCTTACGGGTAAAGCCTCCGATCGCTGGGGTCGTGGATTGTTTATTACAGGAGCCATTATTTGTTATGCCGTCTCCTATCTTTTATTGGCGATCGCCCATTCTCCGGGCAGTCTCGTATTCGCCGGCGCCTTAGAAGGGATCGGTGCGGGCATCATTCTGCCGGTCACCTTTGCCATGGTCTCAGATCGCTCATTCCCCCACGAACGGGGTCAAGTCCTTGCCATTTGCCTGTTTGGCTTTGATTTGGGTATTGCCTTAGGCGGCACCGTCTTAGGGTTCTTGATCGCCTTATTGGGCTATCGAGGTTTATTCGCTCTGGAAGCAGGTCTCGCCGCCCTAAGTTTGCTTATTTTCATGGCTACCTGCAATGGTCCTTTCCAACCCTCCTGGCGATTTGCCTTGGGGCGCGAACGAGATCACTACGCATTAGACAATAATTGAGGTCTGCGGTGAGATTACCGACAGTCAGCCCTATCGTGCTTAGCCGTTCCCAAGATGCACTCTAGCCAGACGAAATCTATTGTCTTCGGAGAAATTCTGAGAGAACCGAATCATATTGGATCTCATTCATTTCAAAGCAAATTGACAAGCAATTGTCAATTTACGAAAGAAACCGTGTCCCAACTTTGTGCAAGCTGTCATGTCAAGGAAACAATAGAGAGCAAAATAATCACTCATCACGATTTATCGTTGACCTGATTACGGCGTAATTTACGGAAATGAACAAACATTCGACATCCCTCCTATGAGGCATGGCAGTCGATACCTTCGCAAGGGGGCGGCTGCGTGCCAGGACGCTCTAGAATTAGGCAACTCAAAATCAGAAGTGTCCTAAGCGATCTGGCGAAAGCTAT
>JBCDHF010000159.1:0-9743 GCA_038750375.1 Cyanobacteria bacterium P01_H01_bin.15 | reverse complement strand
CAGCGTTTCAAGAGGATGATGAAAATCTCCGCCAACGATAAAACGAGGAGAGTAAGCCGCGGGATAGGTTTTGATGTAAAGCAGACAACCGGACTCAGAGAAGGGTTGATAGGGAAGGTGGGGCGGATATCGGAGCCAAGTGCCTTGGGGATAGCTCCCTTGAGCATCGCCATAGTTTCCCTTTACGATATAGATTTCTTTGACTAACGATTCTGTTACTGTCGTCAGATGAGTGCAAGCGTCCCAGCGCTCAGTCCAGACTTTTTCGGTGTAGTTAGGTTGCTCATACAGAAACTGGCGGGAGATGCGAGGATGAGCTGTCGGTTGCCAATCAGCCTGGAAAATATTGGTTTTGATTTGCTTGCGAGTTTCGCCGCCATGCTGACGGAGTTTGACAAAGGTTAGGCAGCCCTTGGCACTATACGGGCGATGATTAAATCCTTCTGGGTTGAGCATGAAGGTGCCCGGTCCATGGACTCCGGTTTCGTCTTCAAATTGACCCTCTAAGACTAAGACCTCCTCTCCACCGGGGTGCCCATGTCGGGGAAAGAAGCCTCCGGGTTCAAACTGAGTCAACATAGTGACTGGATGATCTTGGAGGTCTGGATTAGACTCGAAACAACCAAAGCGAATGCCCGGATAGTCGGTCTGATGCCAGGTTAACGACTGGGGTCTGACAACTACGCGCTGGGCTAGGTCAGTATGCTTTCTAGTGGATCGCCATTGTGATTCAATCGACATATTGGATCTGGGTCTTTCAAGCGCAATGGCTTATGTAATTTAGCGGGGTCGCCTGAGCTAAGCCTGAATTTTGAGCGATCGCTGAAAATTGAGACTGGTTTGCTCGGCGGTTAGCTCCCGGCGTATTTCAGCTTGACACCAAAGGGTAATGTGCAAAAGCTCATGAGTGCTGATGCAGCGCTAGTGTTTAGTCAGGGAAACAGAGAAAAAAGTTTAATCCACGGGCCAATATATGGGGCAGCTCTGACAATCATAAGTCCCGCTCAACTAGGCTAATGAGTAGTAGGGAGGCATAAAGACCCAGAACGATAGGCGTAAGAATGAGTGCGAATCGGGGGTCAAGCGCAATCATGATTAGCGTGTCCATTGCACCTCTCTACTTTCATCTTGTTTAGCCAAATTGCTCAGTACTCCTAGAAATTAAACTGTGCCATTTTATAGCTTTCCTCCAGATCGCTTAGGACACTTCTGATTTTGAGTCGCCTAATTTTAAAGCGTTCTGGTACGTCGCCACCCCTGTCGGCTACTATAGACTACGCGATTTTAAGATCTCGAACAGGAGCAGGACTGTTTCAAAATACTCATTTCGAAAGTCCCTAATGGATGCAATTTTGAAGAACGACCTTTGCGATCGCAAGTCTGAGCGTTTTCGCCAGCTCCCAAAAGGCATCCATGATTTGCGTGGTTAAATCTTGGCGAGATCTGATTGCGCTTTCATGCAGGGGTAATGCCTAAAACAAAGTTACGCTTTAACGCTTTTGATGTTTAGCCCCTCTTGACTGGAGCTGTAGTTGTAGCCGTAAATCATCGAGTAGAGTGTAGAGCACCGGTACAACCACCAGGCTAAGAACAGATGATGCCAGCAACCCACCGATAATGGCGACGGCCATGGGTTGTCGGAGTTCTGCTCCTGCACCTAGTCCTAGTGCCAGGGGGGACATACCCAAAATGGTGGAGGCGGTAGTCATGATAATGGGTCGCAGCCGCTGAACACCTGCCGTTAATACGGCTTGCCGACGGGGTTTACCGGCTCGTCGCAATTGACCCGTGCAATCTAGCAGCAATACCGCATTTTTATCCAACAGACCTAATAAAAAGATCAGACCCAGGAGCGAGATCACCCCAAAATCGCATTGTGTAATCAGCAATGCAAGCACAGCTCCGACCAGTGCCAGGGGTAAAGACAGCCCAATCACCAGCGGCTCCAATAGGCGTCCAAACGGCAACACCAACACAATCAACATCAACACCACCGCCAACCCCAATGTTGAACCAAAACTTTCTAAGACTTCTCCGCTTAAGGCCGAGTCGCCAAAGACTTCTAGTTCAATGTCGGGCGGTAATTGTGCGTTTGCGATCGCAGCGGCTTGGTCTGTCACATCTCCGACGGCGGCTCCAGGCTGGAGATTCGCGGTGAAATAGGCAACCCGCTGACCATTGCGACGTTCAATTTCGTTAACTGAACCGGGTTTAAGGGAGATCTCTAGATCGACCAAATCGGGGAGTTCCGACAGCGGTTTTTGAAGCGTAGCCAAAGCAGACTGCAACCGTTCGAGGTCGGCTCCGAGCAGTGCTAGCTCGAATTGTTTATTGATCGGAGCTTCGACAAAGGGTATGTCTTCGACGCTGACCGTAGCGCCGGGAATTGGGGGGAGCTGTTCACGGAGATGGGCTTGTATTTCTTGGGTAGATAGATTGCGGTCGCGATTCAGTTTAACGTACATCTGACCGCGATTGGGTTCCCCATAACCGCCGACGACGGTGAAGACCGACTCCACAAACGACTCATTGCTGACAATGGGGAAAAGCTGCTCGCCCACGCTGCGCGTCCGTCGTAATAGGATGCGCTCAGGATTTTGGGTGAGAGTCTTCAACCAGCTAAAGCCACTGCTGGATTGTTCTGATGGTTTTGGTTTGGTTAGCTCAATATTGGGAAGCTCTGTACGGTAGTTCACAACAAAATCCCCTCGGTCTAGACTCGGGACGAAGCCTTTGGGCACCAGCGGAATCAAGCCGACTCCCAACGCAAAACTTGCGATCGCAAGACCGATGACCCAGCCCCGATGATTCAAACTCCAGTTCAGTAATCGAGGAAAGGGTCGGGTTAAATCGACGGGATTTTCTGAGTTTGCGCGAGGATGCTTAGGACGAAAACAATAGAGGGCTAGAACGGGAGACAGAGTGCGAGCGACGAGTAAAGAGGTCAACACAGCAGCAGAAATGGTTAAACCAAAAGGCTTAAAGAACTGCCCCACGGTTGTTTGCATTAGACCGACCGGTAAAAAGACGGCCACAATGGTCAAGGTTGAGGCAATTACCGCCAAGCTAATTTCTTGAGTCCCTTTCCGAACGGCTGCTTTGGGTGGCATTCCCGCTTCCACATGCCGCGAAATATTTTCCACTTCCACGATCGCATCATCGACGATAATACCGACCACCAATGCCAGCGCTAACAGCGTAATCGTTTCCAAATTAAAGCCTGCAATCGCCATCACAATCATGGTTCCGAGCAGGGAGACCGGAATAGCTAACGCCGTAATCAAGGTCGCCCGCCAGTTCCGAAGAAATAAGAAAATAACTGCGATCGCAAAAATTACGCCGACGATTAAGGCATCGACCGTCGCTTGCGTGGCTTCTTCGACAAAGTTGGCTTCTGTTCGGGCGAGGGTGAACGTGAGTTCAGGCAGTTGGGACTGCAAATTACTTAGGGTTTTCTCCACGGCTTCCGCAACGACCAGGGTATTGTCTTTCCCTGCTTTGACCACTGCGATCGCGAGGGTTTCAGTTCCGTTGTAGTTCGCAAACGTCTCAAAATCGGGGGGCTGGCTCAACGTCCCCACAGGTAGGGCAGCATTGCCCTGAAGATTAACTTTTAGTACGCCCGGTATCGCTTCTAATGCCGGTAAGACATCGGCTTCCAAGGCTACTGCAAGGTCGGCTAAATTCTCGGTTTCACTGGCAACGGCGTAGGTGGCGACGGTTGATTCGTTGAGATTGTACGGAAAAATATCGACGCTCGCTTCGTCCGGTTTGACTTTTGCGATCGCGGACCCTACGTCTTCCGTGACTTCTGCCAAGGTGGGTCCAGGGGCAAAGATTAGGGTCACCACACTGCGACCCGGAAACGTCATACTCTTGATTTCATCAATTCCAGGAGTATTCAAAAACGGCGCTTCCAGAGGCTTTGTTAAATTCGCTTCGGTCTCTTCTAAAGCCGTACCCTCCATTTCTGCCGTCATCACCACAATCGGGAACGTGACATCCGGAACTAGGGCATATTTAAGCGAGCTAAAGGCGAACAAACCCGCCACTGCGATTGCCAACCAAAAAGCTATCACCAGCCGGGGAAACTGAATCGCCAAAAGCGAAAAATTCCAGCGATCTCGCCAAGCCATAAAGGTCCGAAACTCCAAGAATTCAAGGACTTAGATCTTACAGCGCTGTGCTGTGCGAGCTTGATTTAGATGCTGGAAATTGTTGTGGAGTTGAAGTCGTGAGCGCTTTTTTAGTGCATGACCATGCCGCCATCGGAATTAAAGACTTGACCGGTAATATAGGCTGCGGCGGGATCGGCTGCGAGGAATCGCACTAGTCCGGCTACCTCTTCCGGTTTGCCAAAGCGATTCAAGGGAATAAATTTTAGAAGTTCGTCTGTGTTTTTAAGATCGCTGGTTAAGTCAGTCGAAATAAAGCCCGGTGCAACCACATTTGCCGTCACGTTGCGCGAAGCCAGTTCTTTCGCCACCGTTTTGGTAAAGCCAATAACCCCCGCTTTAGCTGCTGCATAGTTCGCCTGTCCTGGATTACCCATTAATCCCCCCACCGAAGAGATATTAATAATCCGACCAGACTGTTGTTTGAGCATGATTTTGGTAACGGCGCGGGTGCAATAGAATACGCCCGACAAGTTCAAATCAATTACTGCTTGCCAATCCGCTGGCTTCATCCGTATCAGCAAAGTATCGCGAGCAATCCCCGCGTTGTTGACCAGGACATCCACCCGCCCAAATTTCGCTTTGGTTTGCGCGACGAGATCATCAGCTGCCTCTACCTGAGAGACATCCGCCCCCACTGCGACCGCCTGACCTCCCACCGCTTCAATTTCTGCGACGACAGCATCCGCGGCGTCACTAGAACGGGCATAGTTCACCACAATATTGCCGCCATAGGCTGCAAGTTCCAATGCGATCGCACGACCAATACCGCGAGATGCGCCGGTAACAATAGCCGTCTTGTCTTTGAGAAATTGGCAGGAGTCAGGCAGCCGTTCCATAGTGAGCATTAAATAAAGAGTTATCTAGATTAGAATCCTTGAATTTGGTTCGAGAATCAAGCGATTGGCTGGCTTCATCCATAAGGGAAAATCCTTATTTCCGCTCGGTATTCAAAATAGCTATTCTTGCCGTGACGGTTAACGAGATCTTAAGAGGCAATCACGAAAAAAAGTACTGCAAACTATGTTTATAATCTGTCAGAAAAAAGCTCAAGAAAGCTGATTTAATGAGAACGCCTACCGTCTTCTATCTAGGCAGTTCAAAATCACCCTTCTCAAGTTACACGTGTATTCTTGAATTGAGTTGGAGCTTCTTTTACATGAAAGTGATTATTATTGAGAATAATTTAAGAGGTTATGTAGGTCACTTTTTCAATATGACCGCTGGCATTAAGGGCTCTCTAGAACGTGCTGAGATTGAAAACGATGTGCTCATAAATCAGCGTGCGCGTCCTAAACTGTGTAGTCAGCTAAATGCCAAAGCGATTTTCCTCGATACGAGTTATCCATCGTTGATGGAGTCTGACCAAGCAGCCGCTCTTCAGTTCTATGGAAAGCGCTTTGCCGAGTCTCTCAAAAATCTCAATCCCTTACCTGGACCAGACGATTGGATGTTAATTGTCACTGCGTTTCAGGTACAGATATATGGAATAGCTATTTATCTTGAAACGCTCGCTCCGGAAAGACGCCCAGGCGTAATTGCGTTTGTACATTCATCTAATTCACAAACAACCCCTGAACATCAAAAGACGTGGCGTGATGCAACGGAGAAAATAGTCTCAACGGTTGGCGAAAAACGTTTTCTGTTCGTATGTCCAACACAGCAGTTAGCTGATCGCTTTAGAGTTGCTCTCAATTATGAGACTTTGCTGTGGCCTGTGCCAATGAACTATGGATCGCCTCAGATACTAAAGTCTCGAAAATTAAATAAGTGTTGTCAAATTTCTGCCATTGGGCAGCCTCGCCCTCAAAAAGGATTTCGTCTTTTACCTAGGATTGTACTTTACACTAAGATTCGCCGTCTGAAAGTACGCTTTTCTATTCAAGTACCCAGCGCTTCCAAACTCAGATATATTAAATATATTCCTGGCATCGATAGCTTTGCCGGTGGCAGAAGCTTTTCTGAACATTTGGAAGTTCTCTGTCAAACAGATATTTTGTTGCTGCCTTATATTAGTAAAAAATATGCAGAAACAGTTTCTGGCTTGTTTTTAGAAGGTGCAGCCATGGGATGCGTGATGGTTGTGCCATCCAATACTTGGATGGCACAACAAATTGTCAACAATAGGGCAGTTGGCGTTAATTTTAGTGAGCCCTCTCCCGCGAGTATTGTCAGAGCGCTAACCATCGCTATTGATAATTTGCCCCAGCTTTCAGCTGCTGCTATGCAATGTACTGAATACTGGTGGCAGCATCAAAGTGCAGATGCCTTCGTAAAGCATCTGCTGTCTGCTACTGAATAATGATATTGCATATCTATCTTAGTCAGACTGCTCCCGTTTAATGAGCGCGTGACCGATTCAGAACGTTATTCCGTCGGGCACATAAAAAAAAAGTAATCTCAGTTAGATTCCTCGAAATCGGCTCTAGAATCAAGCAATGCTGTAAGTTCTTAACCGATTGCAGTGTTTTGTGATCGCAAATTGTTAACCAAAACAAGGTCGATTGCCAGTTCGAGGAAGACTAGTCAATATTTTGAGGAAATTTAGTGTTATGGCAGTGAAAAAGAAGTTCGCCAGTTTTGCAGAGATGCTTGCTGAATCTGAAGTGCCGATTTTGGTGGATTTTTACGCGACCTGGTGTGGTCCCTGCCAAATGATGGTACCGGTTCTTGATCAGGTCAGTGCCCAGATGAAAGAGGAACTGCAGGTGGTCAAAATCGATTCGGATAAGTATCCGGTACTGGCTAGCCAGTATGGCGTCGAGGCGTTGCCGACTTTAGTGCTGTTCAAAAATGGTCAGCCCATTGACAAGATTGAGGGCGTTTTGCAAGCGAGTCCCTTGGTTTCTCGTATTCGTTCTGCGCTTTAGCAAAAATCTCTTCCCTGAATAGTTCGTTGACTAGACTTAGGACAGAACTAGGACAAGATCATGTCGCCACTGTCTATCTGATTACCCGCTACGCTACTGATCGTAACTGCGACTCAATTTTTTGAGATCGCAGTTGCCTATCCTGACTAGCAACTGATAGCTTCTACGAAATTCGCTGTAGCCTAGAGTTTCAAGTTAGGGTGAATTTTTAGCGATTTGACCGTGGGAAAACTTTATCTAGTAGGCACGCCAATTGGAAATTTAGAGGACATGACGTTTCGTGCGATCGCAACTTTGCAAACGGTTGATCTGATTGCCTCGGAAGATACGCGTCATACTGGTAAACTATTAGCACATTTTGGGATTGCGACGCCGCAAATCAGCTATCACCAACATAATCATGTCGCACGAATTGATGCGCTACTGGGTAAGCTAAACGCCGGAAAAACTATTGCGTTGGTTACGGATGCCGGGACGCCCGGGATTTCAGATCCGGGCTATGAACTCGTTGCCGCTTGTGTAGATGGCGATATTGAAATTATTCCGATTCCTGGTGTGTCTGCTGTTGTTACCGCCCTCAGTGCGTCGGGACTGGATTCGAGTCGCTTTTTGTTTGAAGGCTTCTTGCCGGTTAAACCCAAACGCAGACAAGCCCAACTGGAGAACCTGAAAACTGAGCCGCGCACTTTGGTTTTCTATGAAGCTCCCCATCGCATCGCGCAGACCTTAGCCGATTTATACGCAGCCTTCGGTGATCGCAAAATCACCATTGCGCGAGAACTGACAAAACTTTACGAAGCTTTCTGGCGTGGCAGTCTATCGTCTGCGATCGCAAACTATCGCGATTACAAAGGCGAGATCACCCTGGTGGTCAGCGGTGCCAATCCCAACGAAGAAAAGACCCTCAGTCCCGAGCAGATCATCCAAGAACTCACTCGGTTACTTGCCCAAGGCCTTACTCGATCGCAAGCTAGTCGCGCCTTGGCAGCCCAATGTTCTCTGTCTCGTCGAGAGTTATATCAAATCGCCTTGGAAATTGAGTAAGTGGTTTGACTTTGGAGTTATGTGTGGATGCTAAACGCCTGATTTTTTGAGAAGTTCCGAGATCGTCGGACAATGGCTTTTTAAGCCAAAACTACGCGGGTTAACGGGATTGGTGTAGGTAAAATGCCGATACTCCAAACTGAATCGACTCCAATCGTCCATCTGTATCCGAAAGACTTTGATGAAAACATTGACGAGCCAACGGGTTAACGACACCCGAAAATAAATTTTTAACTTCAAATATTCACAAATTTCTGCGATCGCGCGATTGACATTTATGGGTGGATTGCCCAATACGACATAGTGAGCTGGGATATCGTTTGGATTTTGTATTAAGTGTCCCAATACCCTGGCGATATCTTCCGCATGGACGCAGTGAAAACTCCCCTCTGTCCGGAACCAACGTATTAGCGGCATATATTTCAAGGTATCGGCGAGTCCGGCGGAAATATGAGAGTAGGGCAGACCGGGTTCACCGCCAAAAACAAGCGTCGGAAAAACAACCGTAATTTTGTCTCGCCAGTCACTCTGATCCAGGGCTTGCAGGCAGTCGTATTTGGTCGCGATGTAATCAGTCCCGAAAGCTCTAGCTTCTGGCAGTAAATTATTCTGCCGGTCCAGAACGCTGGCGGTTGAAAAATAGAAAATATGCTGACAGACCTTCGAGTTTAAAAGATTCAGAATTTTGAGGTTCTGGGTTAAATTCACGAGTTTAGCCTCGGCCTCCCCGCCCCAAGCGGCAGCAGCCAGCACTGCGACCTCCACGGAACTCAAAATATCGGCAAAGTCCTCAACGTCTTTAAGATCGGCTGCTAACAACTTTACTTGCGGATGCGATCGCAAATCTTCTCGCAGCTTTTCTGGCGATCGCACGAGCAAGTATAAAAAATTCTCGGGGTTCTGCACTAAATGCCGGACTAAATACTGACCAATGCAGCCGCTAGCTCCTGTAATAAAGATTTTTCGTTGGGTCATACTGTGGGGGTCAAATATTTTCGCCTTTCCAATCTATCAGCCTTACGCCGTCTGGATTTGCTGCTGCCAGATGTTGGCTTCAGAAGTGCTTCTTTTTCGGAAAATTCCTGATTAAATTTAGCCAGAACCCGGCGACTCTGGGATTGAGGTGCTAAGATACTAAGCCGGATAACTCAGGAGTCATTGATTCTTAGTAAGCATGGCGGCATAGCCAAGTGGTAAGGCCGAGGATTGCAAATCCTTTAACCCCAGTTCGAATCTGGGTGCCGCCTTTGAAGTTTCAATCTAGTTTTGGTTGCAATTTCGGAAGATTTTAGTTCCTATTTTTTGACGATATTATTCCCGAAATTTGCCATTATATTTGGGTATATCTGGCCCAAAACGGCAAGAGTAAGGCAAGCCTTGGGGATATAAGAGACTTGTTGGGAAATAAGCAGAAAAAACAGCTGAAACGCTCACTAGGAAAGGCTTTCGACCTCTTTTTGACTGGAATCCCTGTAGGCTCTTGCTCATAGGCGTTTCAGCGATTCTATTGTCTATTTCCCAACAACTCTAAGGATTAAATTGAAAAATGGTAGCCCTAGGGATGTAAGGATGCATTGTAATGATGCACAAACAACCAAATAGCGCCAACATGATTTTCTATCTTTTTAGAAAAAGAGAGAGTTTTGCGGACTTG
>JBCDHF010000158.1:0-9956 GCA_038750375.1 Cyanobacteria bacterium P01_H01_bin.15 | reverse complement strand
TTTTTTTTCGGGTGAAACCGATTGCCTTCAACGCTTTGCCAATCGTGACACTGCTGATGGGCTCTGACCACTCATCTGCCATTTCTTGCTGGGTGAGATGCCCTCGTGATTCCACAAAGTGTTGAAATTCATTCAGGTCTGCGATTTTGGGTTCAGGACCTAATCGTGAATCGGACTTGGGTGCCACACTGCCCGTTTCTACTCGACGCTTTAGCCACAGGTCCAAGGTATTGCGGCTGATGCCGAACATCCGACTCACCTGGCTTTTCTGTTCTCCTCTGTCTACTGCTTCTACCGCTTTCTGTCTCATTTCTATTCTATGGGGTAGCTCGCTGCCATCTTCCTTGCATTTTTGTCTCGATTCCTTCTCTTTTAACACGTCCTAACCCTTATTTGTGTTGCTATATCAACGAGCTGGGTCACCTTATCTGATGTTTTCTGTTCTGCTGAAGAGAGCGAATACCAGCAAGCTAGTAAATCTTGTAACGTTTCCGCTGTCTGGTTATAGCCGATCAATGTGGTATTCAATCGACGAGGTTCGACATAGCTGCTGAATGCATCCCCTAAAGTAACAGTGACAGCGATCCAGGCTTTATACTTCGGCAACGTGGCCAAATACGTTCCTAAGCCGCTGAAAAAATAAATCAGGGCTTCATATATTTAACCGTCGGGTTAACTTTAGAGCTTCTAGCCGATATTGCTCATACTGTTCATCAAGTCGTTCTTTCAAGTAGCCTTCTGGATTCAGGGCTGATTCAGCTGGCGCGGAAGATAATAACTGAAATGTTTCATGGGTATGTTCGCTGGGCTCTCCATTTTGTTGCGAACGTCCCAAGAATGCCCTTTTCAAAATGTCCTTAATTTGAGCCCAAATGGATGAGGATGGCTCGGGTGGATTGAGCAAAGCGCCTTATTGAACAATGGTGTCTTTCAGGCTCTCGCTGATTGAACTCATGTGCTTGGATAATCTTTGCTCAGCCGTAAGCTCTGTTTTATTTTCAGACAGCTCTTGTCTAGGCAAGAATCGATAGTAAAAAATCTCTGGCTTAAGGGACTCCGATGCTCCTCGCAACAAAGCCCAGTTTTGACCGCGATCAAACTTGGTCGCAAACGCCAATAGGCCTGTAATGGTAATTGGGAGAACCAATAGAATGATCTCTAGTCGGGACTTATATTCAGACTCTAGGACTGGCCACTCTACAAATACAGCCAGAAAAACTACAGTAATATTGAGGATTGCTATTGAAATACGCAGCCTCTCAAACCTATGACGGGACTAGGTTGCGCTCCAGCTATAAATTTTCTGCCGCCTGCTAGCTTCTGCTAAAAGCTTTTCATTGTTTTGAGAACTGGCAGGCGGTTGCAACGTCATTTTTTCGGTTTCAAAAGTACTAAAAAGACGGGATCATGGCTTATCGTCGCATTATGGTGCTCGACCAACAACCAATGTATCCTCACTGAATGGATACTACATCCACTGATCAATAATTAATGTCACTGAGCTATAGCTTTCGCCAGATCGCTTAGGACATTTCTGATTTTGAGTTGTCTAATTCTAGAGCGTTCTGGCACGCAGCCGCCCCCTTACGAAGGGTCGGCTGCGTGCCAGTTTTTTTGTCAATTACTTGGGCCGTGCAAGAGACGTAATTAGCTGGGGTAAAGTAGTTAAGCAGTTTCGCAACTGGGCGGTGATGGCAGATTTACTCCAAGGACTTAATCTTTATCTCGTTGGCATGATGGGTACCGGCAAGAGCACGGTAGGACGGTTGCTAGCTCGCGCCTTGGAATATCGCTTTTTTGACTGCGATGAGTTAGCTGAGCAAATTTCGGGCAAAACTGTTTCGGAACTATTTGCGGAACGAGGAGAGAATGGCTTTCGCACTCTAGAAACCAAGATTCTGAGAGAACTGGGCGCTCAAACTCGTAGCGTCATTTCCACTGGCGGTGGTGTGGTGACTCGGGCTCAGAACTGGAGCTATTTACAATACGGCCTAAGCGTTTGGCTCGATGCGCCCGTTGAACTGCTAGTAAAACGCCTGGCTGATGATACTAGTCGCCCGCTGCTGCAAGAGACAGACCCGGAAGAAAAACTAGCTGAACTTTTGGCGGCTCGACGCGATCTTTACGCTCAATCTGATTTGAGAGTCGAGATTGGTCCCGATGAATTGCCAAATCAGTTAGTCAATAAAATAATTGCAGCGATTCCTCAAAAAATTAAGCCTAAGTCCGATGCCAGCATAAACGAATAGAGATTTAGCGACAGCAGTTTAAGTTCGCCCTTTCCGCTCGTTAGCTTCCCCTAAATTTAGCTCAGAAAATTTAGATCCTAGTAACTAAGGAATAAGTGTTTCAACGTTTTTTCAGGACGGTAAGTAATTAGGACGATAAGCCTTTCAATCCATCTCTGAGGGATTCTTACAAAGCGCACAACCAATGGCGAACCCTGAAAGCGTTTAGATTTGTTGCAGCTTTTCGGCTACTCTAGCTTATGGGTTCAGACATAGAAGATCGCAAACTTTTCCTTGGATCTCCATAGATATTTGTGTTTGTTCGTCTGAAACCGTTACCTTAAATGCTGCTTACTAATGGCTCAGCTATTTATAGAAAGTGCTTGGTTGATTCCGGTTTATCCGCTGTTGGGGATGGCGCTGTCCACGGTGTGGTTCCCCTCCGTGACGCAGTTAACCGGTCCTCGTCCTGCTGGGTATGTAAATCTGCTAATGACTGCCTTGGCCTTCTTGCATGCACTGGTCGCATTTCCGGCCGTGTGGCAACAGTCAGCTCGTTATTTTGAAGTCACTTGGCTGGATGTGGCAGACCTGCAACTGACCTTACCGTTTCAGGTTTCGGGATTAACGCTCGGTGCCATTCTGTTGGTCACGGGTATTAACTTCTTATCCCAGCTTTATGCTGTCGGCTACCTCGAAATGGATTGGGGGTGGGCTCGATTTTTCGCGCTGCTGGCAATGTTTGAGGGTGGGATGTGTGCCTTGGCACTATGTAACTCGCTATTTTTTGCTTATATCATTCTGGAAATTTTGACCCTGGGGACTTACCTGCTCATCGGGATGTGGTTTAACCAGTCCATGGTCGTTACCGGTGCCCGAGATGCATTCCTGACCAAGCGAGTTGGGGATCTGTTTCTATTAATGGCTGTGCTTGCCATCTACCCGTTAGCAGGCACTTGGGATTTTGATGGGTTAGCGCAATGGGCTCAGACAGCTGATGTCGATCCGACTTTGATTACGCTTGTCGGTTTGGGCTTGATTGCAGGGCCCATGGGCAAATGTGCCCAGTTCCCACTGCATCTATGGCTGGATGAAGCCATGGAAGGACCGTTCCCGAGTACCATACTCCGAAATTCTGTAGTGGTAGCCACCGGTGCTTGGGTCCTCATTAAGTTGGAACCTGTTTTATCGTTATCGCCGACCGTTATGAATGCGGCATTGGTAATTGGCGCGGTTACCACGTTAGGTGCAAGTTTGATTGCGATCGCACAAGTTGATGTCAAGCGAGCGTTGTCATATTTAGCTAGTGCCTACATGGGCATGATTTTTATGGCGGTGGGCTCTGGGCAAACTGACAGCGCGTTTTTATTGCTACTTACCTATGCGATCGCAATTTCTGCTGTGCTGATGAGCTGCGGTTCGATTGTATTGAACAGCATTACTCAGAACTTGACGCAGATGGGCGGTTTATGGAGTCGTAGGCCTGTCACTGGCTTATCTTATTTAGCGGGTGCGGTTGGTCTGGTCGCCGTCCCCCCCTTTGGTGGGTTTTGGGCATTGCTTAAGCTACTTGACGGACTCCAGGCACAAGAGCCCGTTATTTTTGCACTCTTGCTTTTGGTCAACGGCCTCATTGCTTTCGGCATTGCTCGTGTTTTCTGCCTCATCTTTGGTAATAGTGCTCAAACGATGGCCCAACGGTGTCCCGAGAATATTTGGGCAGTAACGTTACCGATGGTCATTGTCGGTGCGTTAACTCTACATTTACCTTTAGTGCTCGAAAGTCTACAGCTTCTACCGAGTTGGGCATTGCTAGATAAATATGTCGCCTTATTGCTGGTGGGTTCTAGCTCGTTAGGTTTTGCACTCGGTGCCTTAATTTACTTGGGTCCTACGACCAAGCCGGTGCGTTTACCCTGGCAACCTTTGCAGAACCTGCTGGCATACGACTTTTACACCCCCAAAATCTATCGCGCCAGTATCGTCGGTGGTGTTGATGTTATTTCTCGCCTAGTTGATTGGGGTGATCGCTTTTTGGTGGATGGGTTTGTCAACTTTGTCGGCTTAACATCACTGTTTAGTGGTGCCACCCTTAAATACAGCAATACTGGTAAAACGCAATTTTATGTCCTCACAATCTCTGTGGGACTTCTCGCGTTGGTCGCCTTGACCGTCTGGTTATCCTTCTCTAGCCCTTTAACGTAAATGCTCAGCCTCCTCATCTGGTTGCCCCTGATTTGTGGCCTTATTCTTTGTCTCTTACCGCAATCCCTTGCCGCCGAGCGAGTGCGTACGATCGCGTTGTGGGTGTCTGCTGGTCTGTTTCTCCTGCCACTCTATGTGGCTAGTCAGTTCGACTTAACTGACCCAGGCATGCAAATGTTTGAGTTTCTGCCTTGGATTGAGCCCATCGGTTTGAACTACAGCCTCGGCGTTGACGGGCTGTCGTTGATGCTTTTGGTCCTCAATGGCTTTCTGACTTGGATTGCGATTTTCAGTACTCCGCTGAAAACTGAACGACCTCGACTCTTTTACGGGCTGGTTTTACTGGTAAGTGGGGGCGTTGCGGGCGCATTTCTAGCTCAAAATTTGCTGCTCTTTTTTGTGTTCTATGAATTAGAGCTGGTCCCTTTTTATCTACTGATTGCGATTTGGGGAGGCGAAAAACGCGGATATGCCGCTCTTAAGTTTTTGATTTATACGGCGGTTTCCGGTGCGCTCATCTTGGCTGGATTTTTAGGGCTCACTTGGCTTTCGGGAGCCGATTCGTTTGAGTTTAGTGCTCAAGCTGCTCAAGCTTTACCCGCAGGTATCCAACTAACGTTATTGATTACGTTACTGATCGGCTTCGGGATCAAAGTTCCGTTAGTTCCTTTCCACACCTGGCTTCCCGATACTTACGTCTCGGCGTCTGCTCCGACCGCGATTTTGCTGGGCGGTATTTTGGCAAAGCTGGGCGCTTACGGTGTTTTGCGTTTTTGTATGCAGTTATTCCCGGATGCTTGGCCAACGTTAGCGCCGTGGTTGGCAACGTGGGGAGCTATCAGTGTGTTGTATGGGGCAACTGCTGCGATCGCGCAGAAAGATATTAAACGAATGGTTGCCTATAGCTCGGTCGGGCATATGGGCTATATCTTGTTGGCTGGAGCTGCTGCCACATCGCTAAGTTTAGTCGGTGCCATTTCCCAGATGTTCGCCCACGGCTTAATTTTGGCATTGTTGTTCCATTTGGTGGGTGTTGTTGAAGCCAAGGTGGGTACTCGAGAGTTAGATGTCTTGAATGGTCTCTTGAATCCAATTCGAGGGTTGCCGACCATTAGTGCGCTCTTGATTTTAGGTGGCATGGCTAGCGCTGGAATTCCCGGTTTGGTGGGTTTTATTGCCGAATTTATTATTTTCCAGGGCAGTTACGCAGTCTTCCCATTACAAACTTTGGTTGCAGTCGTGGGTACTGGCTTGACGGCTGTTTATTTTGTAATTCTGCTCAACCGCACTTGCTTCGGCAAACTTGATAACGCGATCGCATATTTTCCCCCTGTTGAATGGGCAGAGCGAACGCCGGCGCTAGTGTTGGCCTGGTCAATTTTTCTGTTAGGAATTCAGCCAGCCTGGATGGTCTGTTGAGTGAAGCGACCAGTCGGGCCATTGTGGCTCCGATTCAAAGCGCACTGGTGCAAAATCCTGCACGGAATATTGCGGTTTTCTCGTCTCCGGATCTGCCGACCCTGCCCTCATCTTAGGTAGTGCTTTTTTAGATTAAACTTCTCTTTTCATCAATCTCCTTGCCAAGATCCATGACCGCAACGCTAAACTCAACTGCGATTCCCCCATCCAGCCACCCCTACGCTGATATTATCCATCGGTTAGAGGCGGGCGGCTCCATGTTGCCGGATACGCCCGAGAATTTGATGCAGATTATCGGCATCTATAAAGCGTATGCAGTACCTATGGACTTTTACTGGCGAGATTTGCTGTATATCGCCGAACAGGTTTTTCTAGAGCCATTACCCTTTTTTAAATATTTCATTTCCCAGGAATATCTCGATCGCAACAACAAATACGCCGGAGACGATGCGGATCTCAGAATTTGGCGTGGCCCGGGGTCAGCACATCCCGAACTATTGGCGTTTCTTGAGAAGGGCGAAACCAAGCTCCCACTACCGCGAATTTTCCATCATCTTTGGCACGATCGCGTCAATATGGAATTCGCGGAAGCTTGTATGCGTGCAATGCTCTGGCATCGTCACATGTATGCCCCGGTTAATCAATTTGATGCGTACCTTGATACCGAGGAATATCGCCAAAACGCAGACCGCGCCATCAAAGCTTATTTCAAGAAAAATCCCGTCATGTTAGGGCTATATAAACTTTTCCCCGACATGTTTATCGAGAAAGTGCGAGAGCTTTCCTACTATGCGAATCTCGGCTTGTTTTGGGAAGTGATGGCTCCAGTCTTCTTTGAAATGTCAGATATCTACGATGAAGGTGGCTTCAAGAGCGTCCCAGATGCCATGGACTTTTTGGTGAATGGGATTTTTGCGATCGCAGGGCGTCCTATTTATCACCACGCCTATGTTGACGGCGAATATTACGAAATCATTCCTAAATCCAAAGGCTTTACCTGGCTTTATGAAGCGGCGTTGCCTTACGTAGAAGCTGTTTTTTATCGGACGTCTCCCTTCCGAGGTACAAAGTCTTACAATGCGCAGGCAAACCAAGTCCCGGCAGATCAAAAAGATTTTCATTATGGAATCTTATACGCCGATGTTTTCCCCATCGGTTCGGCAGGCATCCCACCGACTTTGCTGATGCAGGATATGCGACATTTTTTGCCAACGTATCTAGAGGACTATTATCGTCAACATTGTCGCGGGGAGGAAGACGCTTTAATCCAAATTGGTGCGACCTTCCAGCGCTCGATGTACAACGTTACATCTGCTGTCATTCAAGCGCTCCGCACCGCTCTCTTATATCCTTTAGACGATCCCAACCCCAAACATCTGCTCGCTAATCGACAATTTTTCGAAAGCCAAATGGATCGCTTCTTGCGTCCAGAAGCCAGACTCGGGGACATTCAACGTCAAGAGTATCGTTAGCCCCACTACTTACTAACCTCATAAGTCCTAATTAGTCCTATGCCCGATATTGTTGATATTGCAGTGCAAAACGAAGGATTCTCCACTCTCGTCGCTGCGGTACAAGCTGCCGGTTTAGTCGATACCCTCAAAAGTGAGGGGCCTTTTACTGTCTTTGCTCCCACCGATGATGCTTTTGCTAAACTGCCGCCAGGGACTATTCAAACTCTTGTGCAGAATCCACCCCAGCTTGGACGAATCCTCAAATATCATGTGGTGGCAGGTAAATATACAAAAGCTGATTTAAGCCAACTCTCAAACCTTACGTCTGTTGAAGGTTCTACAATTTCTGTGGATTTGTCTGATGCTTTTGAGGTTAAAAATGCCACTGTGGTTAGTGCAGACATTGAGGCTGATAATGGCGTTATCCACGTTATTGACAACGTTATCTTGATGGGCTGACGATTGTCGCTATTTCTAGAAGTTCGTGTCAATGATTTGGTTTATTCAAGCACAACTTTTTCCTTGCTGAAAAGTTTATCGGTTTGGAATACTAGACAAGGTAGTAAAAAGTGATGTGTGTATGAGCGAGAAGTGGGAAAATTTCCTCAAAAACCTTGGCGAGTGGCGGGGGTCGTTTACTCAATTTTCTCTCCAGGGAAAACAATTAAGCTCTACAAATTCGATAATAAATCTAGACGGTTTTGACAATAATCAGGTCGTTCGTTTTCGGGTCCGCCGCTTTGGCGAAGGCAATTACAATACTCCACCCACACAGGATAATCAACAGGAGTACCGTAGTCTAGGTCAACAGATTGTACTTTTTGGGACAGGTGCTTTCTCTAAAGGTTCTTTTCAGGTGTCGCCAATCTCTGAGTTTGGGGCAGAATATGGATTTGTCGCGACGGATCGCCGCTTGCGCTTTGTGCAGCTCTACACTAAGCAAGGAGATTTTCAAGGACTTACGCTTATTCGTGAGTTTCGTGCCGGAACCAATGCCCTAGAGCGACCGGCACTGACTCTCGATCAACTATTAGGGACCTGGGAAGGTCAAGCTGAGACTCAGTACGCCGATTTAAGGAATCCGACCCAGTGTGTTACTCGACTAAAAATTGAGAAGAATGGAAATCGGCAAATTCGCCAAAGCTTGGAGTTTGAGGGACAGAGTGTAACGTCTACGGCGAGAATCGAAGGAAATCAGCTCTTGTTTGGGGGTGGCGTGGACAGAGTTGTCACTTTGCTTCCCGATGGTGCTTCCAGCAATATTCCTCTAAAGATAAGTAGCCGGCAGTTGTTCTTTGTCGAGACAGGATGGTTAATCAGTCCGACTGAGCGACAACGGTTGATTCGCCACTATGACGATAAAGGTGCTTGGACTGGCTCAACTCATGTGCGCGAGCAAAAAATCTCTTGAACCTCCTACCTTTAGGATGAAAGAAGCCAACGTTCAGTCCAAAAAAAATGCAGAAATCTAAACCAAAACCAGGACTTGCGATCACAACTGTTTTGGCCGTCATTGGGACTTTTGTCGTTAATTCTTTATCGAACTTCTTTCCCCCTGGTGGTCAGAACGTAGGTGAGATTGCGAATACGCTACTAGCTGGTGTGTTAATCACCCCTGCCAACTACGCGTTTATCATTTGGGGGGTAATTTATGTGGGACTAATTGCCTACAGCCTTTATCAACTGCAACCGGCTCAGCAGGAAAACAGCGATTTCAGTCGCGCAAATAAATTGCTGATAGTGGCTTGTGTTGCCCAAATAATCTGGATTTTTTGTTTCACACTCAAGTTATTTTCGCTGTCGATTCTGCCGATGTTGGCGATTCTGCTACCGCTGTTGGGTATCTACATCAATCTTGGGCTCAATCAGTTGTGTCAGTCCTGGCAGCAGAAGTGGTTTGTGAAAATTCCGTTTAGTATCTACACTGCTTGGATTTCTGTCGCTACGATTGTCAATATCGCCAGTGCGCTCTACGTTGCCGGTTGGAATGGTTGGGGTCTCAGCGATACACTTTGGACAGCCATTATGTTAATCGTTGGTGGTTCAGTGGCAGGGTTCATTGCTCTAGCTTATCGAGATGTTTCGTTTGTCATGGTTTTTGCCTGGGCATATGCTGCGATCGTAGTTCGTCATCCCGACATTACAATTATTCGTGTTACTGGCATTGTCGTCATTTTACTGCTATTCGGACTGCTCGCTGTGGGTCGCTTCTATCAATCTCGTAAAGCTTAAATCCTAGGGTAGTGATAATGAGCCGGATGCATTTTTGCGATCGCATTGTGAAACCAGTTGGTAGTCAAGAAGTGTTATTCAAATATTTGAATCTGGACCCTTCCTGGTTGCTTTTAGCCGAAACTTAGCGGTCATTCACCAATCATCAAAATTAAGTTATGATCCCAAAAACTCTCAAACATGCCCTTTCCGAAAATCTCTACTAGCACCAGTCTAACGGGAGCAATGGGGTACATCCCAGTCTTGTAAATCAACAGCCCATTCAGGTAAGCGCAACGATGTCGCAATACTTGTGACATTGTTAAGCTCCCGATATTCTTACTCATCGACTAATTTGTTTGACTGTTGACTTCACTTCTCCCGAGCCAATAAGTATTCCTTTCGCCCAATAATAGCTGTAATTTACGATTCGATATCC
>JBCDHF010000157.1:0-10017 GCA_038750375.1 Cyanobacteria bacterium P01_H01_bin.15 | reverse complement strand
GTTGACATTTTTCTCATGAATTCAATTAAAATTGAAAGTAAATAAACTCATTGTCAATAGAAATATTGTAGATTGCAATTACACTCACAATAACGCTGATAATAAGCCATGCGTTGTTGGGTTGCCATCTTAGGCGCTTCCAAAATACGCTGATAGGTGAATTGATTTTTGTGGCTTTCATATCCAGTGCAGGTCTATAGTTTTCTAGCCATTGTTGAGTATTCGGAGTAAACCAAGCAATCAATAGCAGCCCGAATATCCAAATAGCGGCTTCTGATATAGCAAATCCTACTGTGCCAACTGGCTGAAACTGAAACCCAATTTTAGATAAGAATCCTAAATATTGCTCTAACGGTGGGGGTAAAATTATTTGATGTAACCCGCACATGCTTCCAAGCAGAAGGAAGGCTGAGCTCATATCTGCGGCCCTAAAAAACACCCAGGACACTACGACACTTATAAACGTTATGAGCAGGGATACTGTACTAAGCAATGATATGCCTATTTTAGCTTTCGGCTGCTTAATTATCTCTAATCGTTCCCACCATCGGTGAATGACTAAGTAAACTCCATGTAGACCTCCCCAAAAAACGAAGGTCCAACCGGCACCATGCCAAAGACCGCCCAAAAGCATGGTAATCAGAAGATTTAAGCCCTGCCTGATCGATCCTTTTCTATTTCCGCCCAGCGGAATGTATAAATAATCTCGAAGAAAATTAGATAATGTTATGTGCCATCTTCGCCAAAAATCACGAATATTGACTGATTTGTAGGGAGAATTAAAATTAAGAGGAAGCGTCACACCAAAGATCCTAGCTGAACCGAGCGCCATATCGGAGTACCCTGAAAAATCAAAGTAAAGTTGCAAGGTGTAAGCTAGGGCGCCACTCCATGCAACTAAAAGATTGGTTGGCTCTCCATTTGCAACAGAATTGAAAACGGGATTAGCATAATTTGCAACATGGTCAGCAAGAACAACCTTCTTAAATAGACCAAACATAAAACAGGTAATGCCAACAACTAAATCTTCAGGATTAATACGGCATATTTTTTTACTCACAAACTGAGACATGACATCTTTATGATGTACGATTGGTCCGGCAATGAGCTGAGGGAAGAAAGACACAAACAATACATAACTAGAAAAGTTATATTCTTCAACCCGATTGCTGTAAGCATCTACTAAATAGGCAATTTGCTGGAATGTAAAGAACGATATCGCAAGAGGAAGTGTGATTTCTTGCAGAGGAACACTAAGTCCAATAAACCTATCGATATTGATAATAAAAAAATCTGCATATTTAAAATAGCCAATTAATGATAGGTTGATAGCAATACCCAAAATGAGTAGTAGCTTTCGTCTTGCCAATAAGATTGTGGTCTTCCCAATCTGCGATCCAATAATATAATTGAATGTTATTGAAAATATTAAGAGTAATAGATATGGTGGACTCCACCATCCATAAAAAAGTAGCGATGCGATAGCCAAGATTCTGATAGACCAGCGTATATTTCCGAGCTTGCCAACCCTCCAAAATACGAGGACTAGTATGGGGAGAAACGCAAATATAAACTCAAAAGAGTTTAATAACATAGAGTAATGTAAATCTAAAAATATAATGGACTCGAATCATTTTTAGAGTAATGGAAGCCGGTGGCTAAAACCTTTCTTCTGTTTTTCGATGGTATTTTTGTACTTTCAATAATTGAATCATCGATTTTTTGAAGTCCTCCTAACGATTTAGAACCTATCCAATTGGGGGAAATATTTATCCCAGTCCATAGCGACTGAACATTGAACGAAAAACCTTCTTGAAGAAAATATCGGCGAAATATTTGACCGGGTACGAGAGTTGATATATCGCCTCGGTTTATATCATCCATTGTTCGATGCCAGTAACTTTTTTTTGCAAAGCTTACGCCTCGATTTTTTAGCGTGAAGATAATGGGTATACAAATTATTCGGATTATTAGAGTGATTTACAATGATAGGCTGACTTGAAAATTGCAGTGGCTCTTGCATCGAAAATTATTGGTATTTCTTTGATAATTCAAAGCTTGAAGATAAGAGTAGATTAGCACTATTCAGTTAGGGGGGCTCATTCCTTTGGTCGCATTCCTTGGGCTCGTTTTTGGGTGTTGCGGCAAAATTAGTGAGGCATTAAAACTGGTAATCTAATGCGTCCTAGCAATTCTGAGGAGTTAGCTTGTAAAGTAATTTATCGAGGTGCTCGCAACAGCTGGAGTTCTCGCTGAGAAAGCGCAAACACATGATAAGCAAACAGAGATGAAACGGCGGTTTTTTCTAACGAGCGTGCCTGTGATGATGGGGTTGGGTACCCAAGGCTTTGTCTCTGGCAATTTTCGCAGTGCGATCTTGGGCAGCACACCGACCTGGGGCTATCTGGGTGAGGAAGGTCCCGACTCTTGGGCTAGGTTGTCGTCAGAGTTTAGCAGCTGTGCGCTGGGCAATCAACAGTCCCCTATCGATTTGTTGGCAACGGCTAAGGCTGGGCCGCTAAATCTAGAAATTGATTACGGTGCTACACCGCTTAAAATCCTCCACAACAGTCACACCATCCAGATCAACGTTGAGGTTGGACATAGTCTGCGGCTGGAGGGTGTTAAATTTGAGCTGTTGCAGTTTCATTTTCATCACCCCAGCGAGCATCATCTGAACGGTCAAATCTATCCGCTTGAAGTACACTTTGTGCATCAAAGTCCGACCGGTGCGTTAGCCGTGTTGGGCGTATTTCTTGAAGTGGGGAGTGATACTTCTGAATACACCAAAATTTGGGGTCATTTACCAACGATCGTAAAATCCGAAACCTTGATCCCTGGGGTTACGCTCGATCTAGCCAGACTGTTACCGACTGACTCAGCCCTCTATCGCTACTACGGCTCCTTAACGACGCCCCCTTGTTCCGAATCGGTGCAGTGGCTAATTTTTGAAACTGGAATCGCCATCTCAGCTGAACAAGTTCATCAATTCGCCCAGATTTTCCCCCGGAATGCCCGGCCTCTCCAGGCTCTAAACAAACGAAAAATTCTGCGATCGCAAACTTAATGCCGGCTGCTACAGCCAGAACGCTTTAGAATCAGGCGACTCAAAATCAGAAGTTTTCTAAGCGATCTGACGAAGGCGATAATTTAAAGCAATTCCAATTGCTGAACGGTATTCTCCTCCTCTGAGGGCTCGTCTTCACACAGCAGCTTCTCGGCGGTTGAGACAATTTCTCCGGCTAGCTCTTCTAGGTCCGGCTGAGTTTTGAGATAGGTTTTCAAGGCGGTTAACGGATCAAACGCTTGTTCTGCGGTTAGCTCCGGCACACGCGGTCTTGCTAACTGACTAATCACTTCAGGGCGAAGCGCAAAACTATGGGTATTCGCTAGCGCAGCTTGAAGCCCAGCTTGATCAATCGTCTCTACTTGCGCAGCTCGAAGCTGGTAAATGACCCGGACTACCGCCTCGGTTAAATCTTTTTTCTGAATTGACTTCAAAATCTCTGCTTGAGCATTTGCCGCCTCGCGAACATCTACTTTGATCGTGGAAAACGGACGGGCTGGCAATGGACAAAATTCCCAGTTCGTTTGTCCGCGGGTAACGCGAGCCAAGACATAGCCTTTGTCTTCTTTCTCTTCCGAAAAATCTACCCGCTCAATACTGCCCGGATAGACGACCGGCGGGTCATTACTCAGATTCAGATTTTGGTGTTTATGGACATGCCCCAGCGCCACATAATCAAACTGCGATCTCGTTAACATTCCCAGCGGCACCGTAAAGCCTTTGCCGACCGCCAGAAACTTTTCCGCCCCGAGTAATGCGCGATCACACATCAAATGTCCCAGCAAAATGGTGGGCACCTGCGGCTCTAACTGACGGATTTCCCCTTCCAACGCCGGAGCTAAGCGCTGAATGAGCAGTTCATTGATTTCCGGCAGCGAGAGATCTTCCGTTTCCGGTCGGGTGAGTAAGGTGTGGTGGGTTAACCAAGGCAGCGTAATTACTTGAATCGGACCCTGGCGCGTGGTGATTCGATGGGTCGCTAAGCGGTCCCCCACAATAAACCCCGGAACACCTAGCGTACGGTAAATGCACAGGCTCGCACCTCCATTGCTCTGGGCATGCTGATCGTGGTTCCCGACTAGCAGCACAGTTGGGATCTGCGCATCGGCTAAGCGGCGAAAAGCAGACCCAAAGGCTTCATGAATGTAGGGCGGTGGCGTGGCATCGGGAAAGGCATCTCCTCCAAACAGGACTAAATCGACCGGCTCATCAATAGCGCGATCGATGGCGCAGTTCAAGCAATGTAAGAAGTCTTCAAGACGGCTGTTGCGGCCGGTTCTTTCATTGAGGCGACCGTGGCTAAAGCCGCTGCCCAAATGAATATCCGATAGATGCAAAACCTTGATAGCCATAGAGATGCCGTTTACGAAAAAGAAAGGTTCGAACGTTTGCGATCACAGAAGTTTCCGAGCCAGAGTAGACTCTTAAGGACGACGGAGTCTGGATCAGTTCGGATGCCGAAAGACTGATACCCGTCGGTTTTGATTGTCGATGTAATTTGCCAAATACGTTCAATGCAGTTGATTTTGTATAGCAAGCCAGGCTGCCACCTGTGCGAAGGTCTGGAACAGAAACTGACTGCTTTACCCACTTTAGAGGTTGAACTAGAAATTCGAGATATCACTACCCGCGAAGACTGGCGTGAGGCGTATCAATACGAAGTCCCGGTTCTCTTCCAGCGCGTTGGTGAACAAGAATTTCAACTCCCCCGCCCTGCCCCTCGTCTCTCGGCCGCCCGCTTGGAACCTTGGCTACTCAAAGTGATGAAGTCTTAGGGATTTGAGCCTTGAAATTGTTTGCGATCGCAAGAACTTGGAACCCTCTTTCCTTCAATAAAACGAACGGTCTAAAGCATACGAAATTGCCTAATGTATAGGAGGCGACAGTGACTGATGAGCAATCAGCATTGCAGCCATTCCCCGGCGACTTTTTGATCTGTTTTGAGATGCTGAATTGGATTACCTTAAAAAGCGGTAACGTTGCAACAGCTTAGTAAATATCAAAAATGCGTTCTATTCTGTCTCTGGTTTTAGTGGTCTTTGCCACATTTCTCGTTAGCTGCAGTGGTCCCAATCAATCTGCTGTGCCCCCCACCTATTCCTCCGAACAAATTGCTCAGCTCAAAATCTCGGTCAGTCCGGTGCTGACAGCCCGTGATCGCATGCCGGAATTAGAAGATCTCATTGTGAGTAAAGAATGGGTCGATACCGACACCTTTATCCATGGACCGTTGGGTCAACTCCGGCGCGATATGAGTTATGTCAGTCGCTCTTTACTCAAGGAAGATCAAGGAGAATCCCGGAGCCTCGCCAAAGAATTTTTTGGTCATATCGAAGCCATCGGCGTCGCGGCTAAAGGCAAAAATCTGCGTGTTGCCAATCAGCAGTACAACAATGCACTGGAAGATTTGGAACAGTTCATCAGTTTAGTTCCGGAAGCCGCTTTAGCATCGGAAAACGTAGTAGCGGAGCCTGAAATGGATGAGTCCGCAACAGAAACGGTTGTCGAGGAGGCAGATGCAGCCTAAGCGACTTTAGGTAAACAACATCATCGCCCTCATGAGTGATCGCAACCTTCTCAAGGGGGCGGCTACCTGCGGGAGGAGCACGCCGGAGTTCAGCAACTCAAAATCAGAAGTGCCCTAAGCGATCTGGCGAAAGCTATAAAATCAGAACGATTTTTTGGGGCGAAACAGTTGATGGTTCGAATTGCCATTGTCGGAAGTGGGGTTGTCGGTGCAGCCATTGCTTATGAATTGAGCTTAATTCCCGGTTGGGAAATTACGTTACTGGATCGCAATCTCCCTGCTGACGGTTC
The DNA here is from genome assembly GCA_038750375.1 of Cyanobacteria bacterium P01_H01_bin.15. GTDB lineage: Bacteria > Cyanobacteriota > Cyanobacteriia > Cyanobacteriales > JAAUTE01 > JAAUTE01. The sequence goes on along the minus strand of JBCDHF010000157.1, from coordinate 4,133 downwards.
TACTGGCGCGGCCCTGGGTGTTTTGATGGGAATCATTTCGCGCAAAACTAAGGGTCGCGCTTGGCGTTTACGGATGGCCAGCATGGAACGCTATCCGAGCTTACTTAAAGAACTCACTGCTAAGGGGTTTCATGTCCCCCACAATTCTCAGGGGATCCTTCGCTTAGAGTTTGAGCCCAACTACCCAGAAAACTGGGAAAAGCTAGTAGCATTCCGAAAAACCCAAGGCTATCGTCTCGAAATTTGGGATAGTAAGCAGCTTCGAGCCAAGTGTCATCAAGTCGATTCTGCTGTCGGCGCGATTTACTCTCCTCAAGATTTTCAGATTAATCCACGCCACTTGACGACTGCGTTAATCGGTGCGGCTGAAAGTAATGGTGTTACTTGTCAGTTTGGTGTTGAAGTTACTGATTTCCTAATCGCCCTTACAAACGAAAAACAACGTTGCGATCGCATAATCACATCTGACGGTGAACTGCCGGTCGACTGGGTCGTAATTGCAGCGGGTTTGGGTTCGTTGCCGCTGACGACGCAGCTTGATTCAACGCAAGAACTGATACCGGTTTTAGGTCAAGCGATTCGGGTCCAGCTTTCCGGTGCGATCGCAAATTTTGAGCCTGTGATTAGTGGGGACGATGTGCATATTGTGCCCTTAGGAGGGGGCGCGTATTGGGTGGGTGCGACAGTCCAGTTTCCGGAGGGGGCCGAGTCGCCGGTTGCGGATTCTGAGTTGATGATCAAGGTTTGGGAACGGGCTTGCCAGTTTTACCCCGCGCTGCAATCGGGCATGATCGTGGAGAGTTGGACCGGGCTACGACCGCGACCGGTTAATCAATCTGCGCCCGTGCTGGGTCCGTTGGCGGGATATGACAATATTTCTTTGGCAACAGGTCACTATCGCAATGGCGTTTTGCTCGCTCCGGCGTCTGCGATCGCAATCCGAGATCAGTTGTTAGAAGCATTGGCTTAAGCCTACAAAATACTCCGAAAATTTGTGTTGTAACGGGGCAAATTCTCTGTTTGAAGCATGACACCATATCTCTGTAACTGAATCTTAAGTTTGCCGGTGCTCAGAATTTTACGGTGCGTATGGGGTCTCAGGAAACGGCGAGTTTGTCGTTTAAGTCTCCATTAGAATAGTCGATTACGGATGATTTGCGGTGGTACTTAGAGCGCTATTCGACAGAGTACACAGCGGAACCCGATGATGAGCAGGCTGGACGGATTGCCGAGAGCTTGGAGAATTGGGGCACAGAACTGTTTGAAGCGGTGTTTACAGAGCGCAGAGCCTCACAGATTTTCAACCAATTTCAGTTCTCGGAAGAAGGAGAACGCTGACTTACATTGATCCTGACTTGCTGAAGATTTTGTCGCTGCCGTGGGAGTTGCTGCGCGCTCCGTCTGGAATTTTTTGCTGAGTGAAGAGCCGCCAATTTCGATTCGCTGAAAGTTGCCCGGGATCGTTAGCGAGCAGGGGCCTCATGCGATTGAAACCAAGAAAACTTGTCGGCTGCTGTTTGTGGTGAGTCGGCCATCCGAAGCTAGATTGATTGATCCGAGAAGTAAGCCCCTGACGGTTTTATCTGCGATTCAGCAGGATGCGCTGGGACGGATTAAGGTCGAGTTTTTGCGTCCCGCCAGCATTGAGAATTTACAGGAACGATCGGCAGTTACCCAAGATCGATATTGTTCATGTTGATGGGCATGGGGTACATAACTTTGATAGGCGTTTAGCCCAGGATGCAGAGCTGCCGAAGACGTTTGTGCCGATCAAGCAGGGGCAAGGGAACAATTAACGCCAGAGTTTAGAGAGCTAAATGCAGCAATTCGTCAGATTCTGGCAAGCGAGAGATGAAAAAAAACTGTGCACTAATTTAAACCCAATTAGTGCTGCATTCATGATTGTTGCCGCTATTTCACAGCAGCTTGAAGAGAGTTAGCACGTAGTCGCGGAATCTGTGATGATGATTGAAAGATCAGAAAAGGGGCAAAGTGAAGGATTCTTTTGTGTGGACAGATCTATCTACATACGATGTGCGAACAGCCAAAGCTTTTTATGAGAAATGTTTTGGCTGGAAATATAATCAGCTCGCTCAAGACTATCTAATTTGCGGCACTCATCAAGAACCGGCAGCAGGCATTTTTCCCATGCCCCAAAAATTCCAAGCCCTAAAAATGCCGTCATTTTGGATGTCCTATATTTTAGTAGAGAAGATCGGGCACACAGTCAAACTCGCCCAATCCCTCGGCGGCAAAATAGAACTCCCCCCACAAACCGCTCCCGGCGGTGGAAGAATAGCCCTCATACGAGATCCGGCAGGCGCAGGCTTCACTTGCTACGAAGGAACAGTGTTGAACAAAACGACAGACCCCAAAATCCCCGGAGAACCCATCTGGCACGAACTGCACATTTCAGATCTGTCAAAAATACAAAACTTTTATACCCAGCTATTCGACTGGAATATCCGCCCCAGCCCTCAACCCAACCGCTTCGAAATCTACAACTCCCTCAACCGAAAACTGGCAGGCATCCAAGTCACCCCCAACGACATCAAAGGCGACAAAGAATACTGGGGCGTTTATTTCCTAGTCAGCGACCTATTGACGATGAAAGACCGCATTACCCAAGCCGGAGGGGAATATTATGAACAAGACCCCATCGGAGCCAGTCGAACCGCCATAGTCTACGACTCCCAAGGCGCAGCTCTATATTTGCTAGAAAACACCTCAGACAGACCCCTCCCAAAAAGACCCTCAAAACTCAAATGGAGAGCCACCCTCGGCCTCATCCTCATCATTTCCGCAATCATCTTTGAAGCCAACTGGTTTTGGGGGCTGCTGTTCCTCCTCTGGCTCATCCCCGACATCAAGACAGGAATCACTTACTTCCTGGAACCAATAGACCGCAGAGAAAACCCCTACCTATATTGGACGATCATCACAACCTGGGTTTTTCTCTCCCTCTATCTATTCTTCAACCTTTAAATATCCGCGTAGACCCAGGAAAATACAGGCTAAACTTCAGCTCCAGAGCTGCCAACAGAACTGAGGGAGATTTGCCCAAGTATGTATAGCTTTCGCCAGATCGCTTAGGGCACCTCTGACTTTGAGATGCCTAACTCTAGAGCATTCTGGCACATAGCCGAGACCGTACAAAGGTGACGGCTGCAATAAATCCTAACCTGTGAGCTGCCCAGCACCCTCGATGAAGTATTACAGAGAGGGATTCTCCTTCTCCTGCTCCATCAGTTCTGAGTCGCTTCCTCAGATTCTCTCTTTGATCAGCAGTATGTCCAAAGCCATCCGAAACATGGTGCTAGCGCGCCGGTCTCTGGGTAGAAAGGGGCCGCATACTCTGTCTCCGGCTCTGGGGCATCAGTTCTGATATGTTCACCCATCGGTTCTTCCTTGACAGAACGCCGCCGAAGGGTAGGTAAACGTCCTGGAAGGAAGGTTGCCCTGGGGTCTCTTGTCGGCACAACGAAAAGGCCTAGGGCAAGGATTTTTCTCGGTATTCATCTTTCTCCCTGGCGCTTTCCTTTTTCTAAATCTTCTGTCACACCCTCCTCCCTCCAGCATCTTGTCTTTCTTCAGCAAGCCCCAAACTCTAGAAAGAAATCCTATCAAGAATTGCTGGAGTTTTTAGAAAGGGTTCTGTGCTTATAAGGGAATGGAGAAAATACAAAGAGTCAAATCAGTGGGATGTCTAATTGATGTCAGCGCCCAGCCAGACTACATCAACTACAACATTTCAGGGAAAATGACTTGAATACACCCGTGAGACCACTCAAACCATTCAGAGTATGCTACCTCCCGAGAAATCATCTAATATCCATATGCGACATAGGACACGTACATAAACTCGAAGTACAGAACAGTCGCTACACAGAAGATGGACAAAAAATAAAGATACAAACTGGCCCGTTGGGCACTTTAGGATAGTGACTCTGACAACAGTCTGTCTAGGAATTCTTTGAACTTGAGCAAAGATATTTATCCATCAGCACTATCAAAATATCAGTAAAATGTATATATAGCAACAGAAAGAGTTTCGGGTTTAACAGCAGAATTTTCGGATTTCCACGGACTTATAAAATATAGCGAGAGCCCATAACCATAGAGTTCTCTCCCAT
>JBCDHF010000156.1:0-10033 GCA_038750375.1 Cyanobacteria bacterium P01_H01_bin.15 | reverse complement strand
GAAAATGCTGGGGGGGGACGAGGGCTTCGTCTTAGCAAAGGAAAAATTTTGGTCCTAAGCGCTTTTGTAAGAAATCGGAGAAACTTTGGTCGTTTAGGCTGCGATTAAGGGGTTCTTTGCTCAACCCCTCAAAAAGGTATCGATTGTGGAAAGGTAACCGTGATTTATTGAGTGGTGAAGTGAGAAGAAGTTTCCAAACGCTTTAAATTCAAGCAGTTTAGACCGCCACAAATAAATGGAGGAGATCTTTAAAAAAATTCATTTCTGGTGAACTACGGACAAAATCTCAATAAAACCATCGAGGCTCAAAGATAAACGCAAAACCGATATAAATCGCTTTAAAGACTCTCAAGTAAGCGCTTGCAGCCTTAGCTAAAGAAACATTTGCTGTCGCCTATCAACCAGTTTCTTCGCTAACGATACCTTTTTGAGGGGTTGTGAAAAGAACCTCACGTTTGTAGCTTGCAATTTCACAGGCATTGCTCCGCCTGCTTGCCTATCAGAGTATCTTACGACAGTCACTGTCCCCCGGAAATGCTGCCTGCTTGACTTTGAGCCATGTTGGGCGTGCGGCAAATGTTGTCCCACCGATGGCCGCGAGGATCCGGTCTCGGATACGACGTTTTCCGCGCTGCGCGGCAGCTCTCTCACAAACCCAATCCGGATCAAATCCTGCCCATTCGCCTGCCACCACCAGACAATTCCAACCGAGGATCGGCGCTAGCTCAAGCTCAAACACTTCTTCCAGTTCCCTCGAGCTGAGTCCTGACGCCCGGACTTCGACCGCTATCTCCTTTATGCGCTCATCAACGAGCTCTGTGTCGAGCCACAGAGCGGACATCGCAATCCACAATTCTTGACGGCTTCCGGCCATGGTCTTTCCAGCTAACGGATACAGTCACCGGCACGAGCAGGGATCAAAAACATAATCGCCGATATGTTGGCCGAGCGCCCGGTGCTGTGTTTGGTTAGGTGAAGGTGTCTCTACAACTAAACCTTGGGGTTCATAGCGTAGTGCAAGAACGACCAGAATGAGACGAGCGAAGCCACGGTGTGGGTCCACAACCACTGCTCCAACATCTTGTGCCATGAACGTACATCAGCTGTAGACCCTGACTCAAGTGCTTCAATAATCTTATCGCTCAGCGGCTTCGACCCCAGAAGCATGAGCACCAAGCAGGTCGCAAGTGCTCCAAGTCCGATTCGGAGTAGATATACCTCGGTCCGATTGTGCTCAATGAGGTTCAGAGATACAGCTCCAACCATAAGTACGCCCAATACAATGAGTATCCGGTAGGTGGCGGATTGGTGGATGTGACCCATCATCTCTAAAAAGGTCAAGTCTGAAACAGCATTAAGGGCAGGGAGGCCGACGAGCAGCAAGAACAAGTTTGTCCCGAGCGTAATAGCCAGGAGAGTGAGGACACTGATAAGCAGAAAGGACTCAAGGCTCATAGAGAAAGTTTGGATTAGGTAAAGCTTGAATTTGAGAGTGTATGTCCTAACGTTTTTGAGCTTAGGGGTGCGGTCGAGAACTTCCAACGAAGCCTGGGGTATAAACGACCCGCTTCTGCTGAAGCGAACTTTTAGTCAGAGCCTTCCTGAGAGCGACACTTCAGTCCCTCAAGGGTATCGCGGTGTGGCTATTTCGGATATGCAATGTAGATTTCTCTTAGACCACGCCCTTTCGTCTGCACGTTACTGTAGTAACCCATGCCAATTTTCTTGAGAACGGCAATGGACGTGGCATTCTTAGGGGCGACCTGAGCCAGAAGGCGCTCACAGCCTATAGTGCCAAAGCCATAATCAAGTTGTCCTAGTCGAATCTTCGTAGCGTAACCCTTTCCCCAGACGGAAGATTATGAAATTGGCTTTGTTCTCTCTCGCTCCGTCTGGGGAAAAGGTTACGCTACGGAGATTGGACTAGGGCAACTTGATTATGGCTTTCGCGCTGTAGGCTGTGAGCGCCTTCTGGCTCAGGTCGCCCCTGAGAATGCCCCGTCCATTGCCGTTCTCAAGAAAATTGGCATGGGTTACTACAGTAACGTGCAGACGAAAGGGCGTGGTCTAAGAGAAATCTACATTGCTTATCCGAAATAGCCACGCCGCGATACCCTTGAGGGGCTTCGTTGGAATTATCAGACCGCGCCCCTAAGCTCAAAAACGTTAGCCACTCGGAGAGTTATGAAGTCGCTCGAATCGCAGCTCCGACAATATCGTGAAGCCGCGATTCTGCGGGCTGAACGCGAAGAAGCTCGTACTTTCGAGTCAAAGAATGCGAGAAAGCGCTGGCTACGCAAGCGAAGTCGTACGAAGGACGAGATGCGAAGTGTCGCCGTGGAAGTGCTTGACCGAGGCCCGGAGGGTTTGGTGGCTTTCCTCGAATTCCTCCGTCCGGGTCAACCTCCTGCAATCCGGCAATGGGCCGCCTTCCACGTCCTTGGGTTGTCGGAGGTGGATTCACCGACCGAGTCCCTCGCTCTCGGTGCAATCGAGCAGGAGGCGACGGGTGACCCCAGAGACAAGGCCAGTAAACAGATTTGGCTTCGTAACTGGCGTGCATCACGAAACAGTCGCGACGTACTGGTCATGGCGATCTGTCGGCTACCTATTGACATTCGCATGAGCAACCTATCACCCGTAGAACTTCATCGGGCAGCCGGATACCCATCGCGTCACACAGCCATAAGTTCGACGGAAATAGAACACTGCCTACGCGACGCTCCCGAACTCGTGGACGCTTGGTTATCGTATTCGGCGGATCAGCGAACTGGTAATGGATGGTATGTAACCACGAGCGAATGTGGTCGATTCAGGTGGGGTCGGCTTGAAACTGGGGAAAGCGAACTATTTACGGATGGCGTTGTCGCAGTCGCGAAGTACGCAGCCTTAAAGATTCAAAAAATCGGTGAATATGCTAACTAACAGGGCGTCGGACCGGACGGCGGCAAGGTGGATAATTAAGTCGGGCGTGGTCGCGCCGCCGGTCAACTCAATCGTTATCACCCAAAAAGGAGCATAAATGGGCGACATTGTTCATGGATATCTACTGGCCCACAGTTTTGGCGGCAGGGAAAAGGAAATCTATGAATTCAACAAAGGTGTGCTTGCTAGCCTTCCAGAGACTCGAGCATACTTGATTCGATCCATGTTTTCCCAATTGCCCTTGAATTTTCAATATCATATCGATACATTTCAGGTGATTCATTTTGCTGGGTCGTATGACGAAATGTATGGGTTCTACGAGGGTTGGGTGACTGAATTCGAAACGCTGTTGGGTAAGCTTAGTTGGTTTGAGGCAGTGGCTTTTCAAAGTTACACGGGGCATCGAGTCGAATATCTAGCCCGCGACCACGAGGTTGGGAATGAGGCAATTCCTACAGCTTCATGGGAATGTACTTTCTATGAGAGTTATCATCATTTGGAAGCAGTTGAGCGGAGTAAAATTGTGAGCTAATAACGCGTTGCAGAGCGACAAATGCTCAGCTCTGCCTTCAGCTCCACTCCACATTTGCGCCAGAAGGCCGGCGCTAGGCAGACTAGTGCAACAAAGCCTTTGAACGAGTAAAGGAAGATTCTTTTCCCCTCAGAGTTTCCGCATAATTCATCCAATAAACCCATGAATAGAAAAGAATTCATAAAAATATGCGGGATATTTGGGTTGAGTTTACCGCTATCAAGCGTGATGAAAGCTCGCAGTAAAACGGAAATTCAAACAAGCGGCCTGAGCAACATAATTATTATCGGAGCTGGGGCTGCGGGGCTTACCGCTGGCTTTCTGCTTCAACAACAAGGGATTGAGTTCCAAATCTTGGAAGCGTCACCCATTTATGGCGGTCGAATGAAGCGGACGACTGAGTTTGCCAATTTTCCAATTCCGCTTGGTGCTGAATGGATACATGTCAAGCCAGATATCCTTGAAGAGATCGTCAACGATGATTCAGTGGACGTCGAGGTAAAAACGACGCAATATAATCCAAATGTTGATTATGCTCTGTACGAAGACGAGAGACTTTCGATGCGCGAGATAGGTTTCAGAGAGGACAGCAAGTTTATTAACTCCACTTGGTTTGATTTTTTTGAGCAATACATTGTCCCGTTTGTTGAGGATCGCATCATCTATAATGAGGTGGTAGAGGTCATTGATTACTCGACAGGAGCCATCCAAGTCAAAACGCAAAATGATGTGTACTTTGCCGATCGAGTTGTCGTCACTGTTCCTGTCAAGATTCTCCAAAATGGAGCGATCAGCTTCACACCCGCATTACCCAATAAGAAACAGAAGGCCATTGACAATGTACGGGTGTGGGATGGTTGCAAGGCATTCATTGAATTTTCTCAAAAATTCTATCCTGCTGCCGTTGCCTTCAAGATTGTGCCTGAAACTGCAGGGCAGAAGCTCTACTACGACGCTTCCTATGGCCAGGACACGACCCAGCACGTTTTAGGCTTATTTGCCGTTGGCGCTGGAACAAAACCCTATGTCGATTTGAGTGACGATATGCTGATCGAGTATATACTCAACGAGTTGGACGAACTCTTTGACGGTCAAGCCTCGCTCAACTACGTAAAACACATATTCCAAAATTGGAACACGGAACCATATGCAAACGGAGCGTATGTCGTTGGTCATGAGAATTGGCTAAGGGTGCGAACGTTAGGTAAGAGCGTCGATGATCGATTATTCTTTGCAGGAACTGCATACACCAAGGGAAAAGATTGGGGCAGCGTTCATACGGCGGCTCGGTCGGCAAGGAGAGCTGTTGAAGAGATATTAAGGAGCTGAGTTGCACACAATAAGCCTCCTAGCCCTACACAGGAGCGGACGGAATTTTATAATTCAGGCATCGGACCAAAAACATCTGCCGCCGCTCAGCTTCCCGTTATACCGCTGGAAGAAATATCCTATGAAAACAGTCCTTTTAGGCAACGCTGGGGCCGGAAAGAGCACGCTGTCACGCAAGCTCCTCGAAAAGGAGCCGGCGGCTCGCTTATCGCTAGACGAACTGGCTTTTTCCGGTGGACCTGAACGTCGACCGCTTGCCGATAGCATCGCTGATGCAATGGGATTTATCGAAGCGAATAAAAGCTGGATCGTTGAAGGTTGCTATTCCGATATCGTCGAACCAATTCTGACGCATGCGGAAACTCTCATTTTTCTGAATCCCGGCGTTGATGTATGCGTAAGTCACTGCAAATCGAGACCATGGGAGCCGGAGAAATTTGAATCAAGCGAAGCGCAGGATTCGAACCTTGAGAATCTCTTAGCTTGGGTTCGCGAATACGAGACCCGCGAAGATGAATACGGCCTCAAGCAACATCGAAAGCTGTTTGAGGCATTTGAGGGTCACAAAATCGAATACGCAAGCCCATCCAAGTATGCAGCGGTATAACAAGTGCATGGAGCAGGGCGTTATGCCAAAGAGAATTTAGTTTCATGCCTGACCCCGATCCAACAAGAATAATGACCTTTGAAACGCCCCAGGAACTCGGTCAATGGCTTGAGGTGAATCAGGCTACCGAAACTGAACTGTGGGTGAAGATATTCAAAAAGGGGACTGGGATTCCGAGCGTGACTTGGAACGATGTCGTGATAGAAACGCTGTGTTGGGGGTGGATCGACGGCATCAAAAAGTCAATCGATGACCAAGCCTATATCCAGCGGATTACTCCTAGAAAAGCCAGAAGCAACTGGTCCAAGAGGAACAGAGAGCATGTGGAGCGTTTGATCGGCGAAGGACGAATGAAGGAGCCAGGGCTCGTGCATGTTCGTGCCGCCAAGGCCGACGGTCGCTGGGAGAACGCCTATGCCCCCGCCAGTGAAATGCAAGTGCCCGTGGATTTCTTGGCAGCACTGGAGAGCAAACCGAAGGCGAAACAGTTTTTTGAAACACTCAATAAATCGAGTCGTTATGCCATCGCGTATGGGTTGAAAACTGCGAAAAAACCCGAAACTAGACAGAGACGATTTTCCAAATTCATGGATATGCTTGTCCGTGAAGAAAAGCCGGGCTTTGGCTTTAAAAAAAAAGGAAAGTCATAACAATTCAATGCATCGGAGCTGTCAAACCTAGCGCTTTCAAATGGACAATTACTCCCCACAGCCTGGTGATTGCAAACGTTAGCTTTTTCTTTGATTCTCATTACTTGGAGTAGGTAAGTTGCTTTACATGGTTGTCGAGCGTTTCAAAGATAAAAACCCTGTACCTGTCTATCAGCGCTATCATGCTTGCGGCCGCCTTGCTCCTGAAGGACTGCAGTACCTCTCGAGCTGGGTTGATGAAAAGCTGGAGTGCTGCTTTCAGCTTATGGAAACAAGCGATCGCCAACTGCTTGACGAGTGGGTCTCAAACTGGAGCGACATTGTTGATTTTGAAATTTACCCAGTCATTTCATCGCAGGAGGCTGTAGAAAAGATACTGTCTCCAACATGAGACAGTTGCTCTGGGAATAAAGATGCCTTTGGCAGTATTTCCTCCCCAAAACTACCTGCTGGACCAATCCTTACAACGAAACCGCATTCCGCAGACATCTTGGGGGCCCCTCATTCGCCGTGCGAGTTTTGTCCTCCACTAGCCAGAAATTCCGCGTTCGCTGCTGGAACGCGTAATTGATATGAGTTAGCCCGGTGGACCCCCGCAACAGGTCTTACCGAACTAACTGCACTGCCCCAATAGAGAGAGGAACTAAAGTTGCCAACCTCTTACCGCTAAATGATTATTGAGGGAGAAACGAGACCCAATCTCCAGATTGAACGTGCCAGAGCTTATCATAGGCTCCTGCTTGCCGTAGTAATTGCTCGTGGGTGCCGGATTCAATTAGCTTGCCCTCAGCCATTACGTAAATGCAGTGGGCATGACGAATGGTGGAGAGGCGGTGGGCAATGATGATGGTGGTGCGATTTCGGGCGATCGCCTGCAACGATCTCTGAATGGCAGCTTCGGTTTCGTTATCGACGGCAGAAGTCGCCTCATCCAGCACCAAAATCGGCGGGTCTTTCAGCAGGGCGCGAGCGATCGCCAAGCGCTGTCGCTGTCCCCCAGAGAGTTTTTGTCCTCTTTCCCCCACGATGGTGTCGTAGCCCTGAGGTAATTTATCGATAAATTCGTGGGCTTCGGCAAGCTTGGCCGCATGAATGATCTGCGCCCGGCTAGCCGCAAAACTGCCGTAGGCAATATTCTCAGCCACCGTACCATGGAAGAGAAATACCTCTTGGCTCACCCAGCCGACACATCGACGCAAGTCCGACAAATTCAAGTCTCGAATATCAAAGCTATCAATCGAGATATTCCCGCTTTGAATTTCATAAAACCGCAGCAACAGCTTCACTAGCGTACTTTTTCCCGAACCCGTAGCCCCAACAATGCCAATGGTGTCGCCCGCAGGAATGTGGAGTGAGAGCCCAGTAATCGCCGGGTCGCGTCCATCGTAGGCAAAGGTCACATTTGCCAGCCGTACTTCCCCAAGTACGGTTTTGGACGGAAGCGCGCGATCGCCAGACGGAATTGCAGCAGGAGTATCGAGCAATCCCATGACCCGTCGCACCGACGCCATCGCCCGTTGGTATTCGTCCATTAGTTCGCTCAGGTGGGTGAAGGGCCACAGCAAACGCTGAACGATAAACACCAGAAAGCCATAGGTCCCAGCAGATAAGCGACCGTTGGCAACGGCAATACCGCCGAAAAACAGAGTGGCCGTGAACCCGATTAAGATAACAATCCGAATGAGCGGCACAAATGCCGCACTGTAAGCAATTGCTCGGCCGTTACTGCGCCGGTAGGCTTCACTTTCAGCGGCAACGCGATCGCGCTCGTGAGCCTCTGCGGTGTAGCTCTTAATCGTGGCAATCCCGGATAGATTTCCCGCCAGGCGGCTACTAATCAGGCTACTTTTCTCTCGCACGTCCGCGTAGCGCGGCTCTAATTTAGCTTGAAATACGCTCGACCCCCAGAGGATGAAAGGAATGGGAGCTATGGCCCACCAGGAAACCCCCGGTGCCAGAACCATAAACATACCGCCGATAAACAGAACCGTCGTGAGAAAGCACAGAATCTTGTGCGCGCCGAAGTCGAGAAATCGCTCTAGCTGATTGATATCCTCATTCAGAATGGACAGGAGCGCCCCAGAGCTACGGTCCTCGAAAAAACTCAACTCTAATTCCTGGAGATGACTGTAAGCATCGATGCGGAGTTCATGTTGCAACGACTGGGATAAGTTGCGCCACAGGCGGCTGTAGGCATATTCGGTCAGAGACTCCAGCCCCCAGATTGACAGGGTTAGCAGTGAAAGCGCAGCAAGTTGTCCGGTAACGCCGGTGAAGCCCAAGCGGGCGATGAGGGAGCTTTCTTCGTTGACAACGATATCAATTGCAATGCCGATGAGAAAAGGCGGTGCCAGATCGAAGATCGTGTTGAAGATAGAGGTGACTGCCGCACTCACGACCTGTACGCGATGGGGTCTGGCGTAGCGGAGTAAGCGAAGTAGGGGGAGGGAGGGCATCAGTTCGTAGGTGATGGGGACAGGCGCGCTCTCAGTTCGCAAATGATTGCTTATATAGCCATCGCCCCCTTACAGAGGTGTCGACTGCGTGCCAGAACGCTCTAGGATTGGGCAATGCAAAATCAAACGTGTACTGAGCAGTCTGGCGAACGCGATAATGCTGAAGCAAAAGCCCGTTTGGGTGAGGGTTCTGTCTAATCTCAATCCAGGGTCCAGATCGCCAAAAATTTGGACCGAGAAGGGATAAGAAATTCTAGCGATGGCTAACAGTTTAACTCTTGCTCCTTATCTTATTTTTCTCGTTAGGTCTGCCAGCCCAAACGCTCACCTTGCTAATTTGTCGATATCCTCTGACCTGTTCCACGACGAAGCGTTGGACTACCTGCTGCCTGGGGTGTCGGCGCTGGATGATTTTGTTGGAGACAGCTGCACGGGCTTCAGAAGCTCGTCTTTTCTCGATGATTCCCTGCAGCTAGAGCTGGAGCGGCAGGAAGGGGAACGCGAGTCGAAACCGTCCTCGCAAGTGCAGTTGGAGTTAGATGTTGCGGTTACGGAAAAGCTGTTTAGCAAAGACGACATTCCGCAATGGCAGTCCGCGGTGAAGGCGTGTTTAGGAAGCAGCGCGGGGCAGAAGCTCTCTTTATTTGAATTGGGGAACCTATGCGGACTGAGCCAGGTGGAGACGTTCTTGGCTCTGCTGCACTCGACGGCAGCGGGGGAGACGGCGTTGATGGAGACGGAGGTTCTGTCGCAAAAATGGAATTAGAACATGAAACCTCTCTCCCCTGCCTGTGTTCTATGCGGCGATACCGAAGATTTTGTGGATGAAAGAGATCTGTCCTTTCACATCATCTCTGTCGACACCTTGAATCTGTCCTTTGCGGATCATCGCCATCGCTTCGTAACCCTTGAGAGTGCGTCGGGCTGTATTGAAGGACCCAAACCCTAAGCCAGGCTTGACTAGGCGCTTGATATGGCGATGGTCTTGCTCAATCTGATTGTTGAGATACTTAACGGGACGGAGTTCGGTCTCTTCAGGAAGCGCTTTTTCTGTTTTGAGGTCATTCACCGCTGCCGGATAAGCGGCATTCTTGCCCACGTTAATCACACGAGGTGTGCTCGTGTGAACTGCCTTTAAAGTCTTTTTGAGAAATCGTTTGGCGGCTTTGGCATCCCGCTTGGCACTCAACATAAAGTCCAGCATCTGCCCGTTCGAATCTACAGCTCGATAAAGGTATTTCCATTGCCCTTTGACTTTCACGTAAGTCTCATCCACTTTCCAAGAATCATTGGTCGAGCGTAGATGGGGACTGCAGCGCTTGTCCAGTTCCGATCCATACTGCAAGACCCATCGATTAATGGTGCTGTGGTCTACAGAGAGTCCTCGTTCCCCCATCATTTCCTCAAGGCCCCTATAGCTCAGGGAATAGCGGGTATACCAACGGACGTTGAGTAGGATGATTTCAGGCTGGAAGTGCTTCCACTTGAATAGGGCAGATTGAGCCATTGACTCGGAACAATTAGAGGATGATAG
>JBCDHF010000155.1:0-10036 GCA_038750375.1 Cyanobacteria bacterium P01_H01_bin.15 | reverse complement strand
GTAACAACATCCCCACCCAAAAGAGCGGTAAAGAATAGGTAATAATGCCAAACAAGCGTCCCCCAGCATCAAACAAAGATCCCGAACGAGCCGCCGCTATCATGCCGACAGTTACGCCAATGGTCACTGCCACCAGCAGCCCAAACACGGAAAGTTCTACCGTTGCTGGGAAATATTGCTGAATCACGCCTCGTACCGGTAGTCCACGACTGGTTAGAGACGTCCCCAGGTTCAAGCTGAGTAGCTGAAGTAAATAAGCGCCGTATTGAAAAATAAGCGGTTGATTCAGACCCAGTTGTTCCCTTAGGGCGTCCTTCGCCGCTTCCGGGGCGCGGGTACCCAAAATTGCGTCCGCTGGATCCCCAGGCGTTGCTCGCAGCAGCAAGAAAACAATCGTCACAATCGCCCATAACATCAGAGGCGCTAACAAGAGCCGAGCGGTGACGTAGTACGTTAAAGCCTTGGTGCGGGACATGATTGACCGGTTAGTGAGGAATGGTTAGGTATCTGGAGCTTCGTCAATGCCCAGTTGTTCCTTGCTTTTATCGAGAGATTGCCAGAGATCTTTAATCCGCCGATAGGCTTCCGCCGATGTGATTTTACCGGCAGTTTCCAGCCCACAGATGATATTGATTCGCCCCGCAAATTCCTGCAAATTAGCATTAAACACTAAGTTTTCTGGTGAGAAGTTGCCATGGTAGGTGCTCTTTGGATAGAAAAATTTATCTTTATCTAGGTCGGCCATTTCCCCTACCTATCCCGCTGCTAGTTTTTTTGTTTGCCCTGAATAGATAGTATCTGAGTCTATATGATGTTCATCGGAACCAAGAGAACTGATTGAGCTTACTCAACCCTTGGACAACCGATCTATCCAGAACATCCAAAACTACTCATCTCATCGGTTAAGTCTATGACCTCAACTATGACGATTGCTGTCAACCACCAACCGACAGACGCAGACCTGCAGGCGCAGAATGTATTTAGCTGGCCAGTCTGGTCGAAGGAGGTATCCACGTTTCCGTGGGCCTATGACGAGGCTGAAACCTGCTATTTTCTGGCCGGAGAAGTAATTGTCACACCCGAAGGCGGAGAACCGGTCCAGATGGGCACCGGAGACCTTGTCATCTTCCCCGCGGGTATGAGCTGCACCTGGGAAATCAAACAGTCTGTCCGTAAACACTATCGTTTCGGTTGAGTTTTCCAGAAGCAAGCCCACCTAAACCTTGAAGGAGGGATTTATGGGTATTAACGTGAGTGGAAGTTGGCTTGGGACCTATTGGCAGCAGGGTCAGCCCACTCGATTTGAGATGGTTTTAGCCCAATCGAAATATGCGCTGAGTGGCCGCGCGGGGGACGATGGACCACTTGGAGAGTCATTCCTGCTCGGATCGGTTAGTGGGGCTCAAATTCGGTTTACTAAGCGGTATTTGCTGTACGCGAATCATCAAATTATTTATGTGGGGTCCCTGACTGACAATCAGGATTTTATGTCAGGTCAATGGTCGCTAGGTGCCTATGATGCAGGATCCTGGGAAGCTCACCGTAATGATAATGATCAGATGCTACAGAAATTTCAACAGCGACAAAAACAGGTTTCGGAAGTCTTTGCTTTAAAGCTTTAGTGAGGTTCTTTCTCAATCGAGTGTTTATTAACTTCGCTATTGTTTTTTCGCCAGATTTTGACTGAGATGGTCTAGTCGATGATCAGCTGTTTGCCTTAGATCATTCTGCTTTGAGTTCTCGGAGGGTGAACCGGATGTCCGACGTTTCCGCATTTTTAGGCGCGGACATGAATGTGCCTTTGACGGTAGCTAATAGTGTCATTTTGCCGATCCCCTATGAGCGCACCACCAGTTATCGCCAAGGAACGGAACGGGGACCGGCTGCTCTGTTAGCCGCGTCGCAACAAGTCGAAACCTATGATGTGGAACTAAAGTTTTCTCCATATCAGCAATTCAGCATTGCTACCCATTCTGCGATCGCAAACACGCAAATTCGCCCGGTGTCCGCGGAAGAGATGTTGGCGATCACCGCACAAACGGTTAGAGAACTCCTCGCCCAACAAAAATTTATCGTCGCGATTGGGGGCGAGCATACGATTACCGCTGGATTAGTGGCAGCTTACCACTCGATGTATCCTCTGTTTACCGTGGTTCAAGTTGATGCTCACGGTGATTTACGCCACAGCTACGACGGTACTATTCATAGCCATGCCTGCGTGATGCGCCGTATTTTCGAATTAGGTCTCCCGAGTCTCCCTGTCGGGATTCGCAGTATTTGTCAGGAAGAAGCAGACCTGATTACCGCGCACCAAATTCCGGTGTGCTGGGACCATGACATTGCCCGAGATCCGCACTGGATTCAATCTGCGATCGCAAAGATCACAACCCGCCAGATCTATCTCACTATCGATTTGGACGGTCTGAGCCCTACGCTAATTCCTGGAGTGGGTACGCCTCAGCCTGGGGGGTTGGGCTGGTACGACCTTTTGGTATTTATCAAGGCACTATTTCAAAATTTCGAAGTGTTGGGCTGTGATCTGATGGAATTGTGTCCTTTGAGTGAATCAGTCGTCTCTGAATTTACAGCGGCAAAATTACTCTACAAAATTCTGGGTTATCGAAGTTGCTTCGGCATGCAAACTATCGCATCGATACGACATCCGCCACTTTTGTGAAGGAGCCGCGGCATGTCAGAACGTTTTGAGATGGAGCAATTCAGAATTAGAAATCTTCTAAGCAGCCTGGCGAAGGCGATATATTAGTCGCCACCTTACGAAGGTGGCGACTGCGTGCCAGAACGCTTCACAACTAGGCAATTCAAAATAAGAAGTGTCCTACGCGGTCTGGAGAAAGTATAAACTCAGCCGAAATCTCCTCTAAATCTCTTACCGCCTTTGCAACAATCATCGGGACTGAATCATCCTAATCAGTAACGCTCCTGATGCTCCATGTGGCATTCCGAAAAACTCTTTTTGGGGAAAGGGAAAGCCCCCAAGAAACGGTGGTATGGTATGGGGTGGCACGAGCACAAACTAGGCAAGCAGGGCGGAGATATGGGACATAAGCGAGTTTTGCTCAAACTGAGTGGCGAGGCGCTCATGGGCACATTGGGGTACGGCATCGACCCTCAGGTAGTAGCAGATATTGCTCAAGAAATTTCGGAAGTGGTCGCGAGTGGCGTCCAACTGGCTATCGTAGTGGGCGGCGGCAATATTTTTCGAGGGGTTAAAGCCGCAGCCAAAGGCATGGAGCGAGCAACCGCTGACTATGTCGGCATGATTGCGACAGTGATGAACTCAATCACGCTGCAGGACGCCTTAGAGCAAATGAATATTCCCACTCGGGTACAAACCGCGATCGCCATGCAAGAAATCGCGGAACCCTACATCCGACGGCGGGCGATTCGCCATTTAGAAAGGGGTCGAGTTGTGATTTTTGGAGGGGGTTCAGGGAACCCCTTTTTTACGACCGATACGACCGCCGCTTTGCGTGCTGCCGAAATTGATGCTGAAGTCATATTCAAAGCCACCAAGGTCGATGGAGTTTACGATAGCGATCCGCAGCTTAATCCCGATGCCAAACGCTTCAAGACGTTGAGTTTTGCTCACGTGCTGACCCATGATTTACGAGTCATGGACAGCACCGCTATTGCCCTTTGTAAAGAAAACAACCTGCCGATTGTGGTCTTCAATCTCTCTGTTCGCGGTAACATAGTCCGGGCGGTTCAGGGAGAAACCGTCGGTACGTTAGTGGGAGGTTCCTGTGAAGTTAGCTGATCTTGAAGCCCAAATGCAGAAAACAGTGGACGCAACCCAGCGCTCCTTTAATACAATTCGCACTGGGCGAGCCAATGCCTCTTTGCTCGATCGGATTAGTGTCGATTATTACGGTGCTGAGACGCCCTTAAAATCCCTCGCTAATATTACGACGCCAGATTCAGCGACGCTGCAAATTCAACCCTATGACATGAGCGCCTTGACCAATATTGAGAAGGCAATTTCCATGTCTGATTTAGGACTCAACCCCAATAACGACGGTAAAGTTATTCGCCTCAATATTCCACCCCTAACCACTGAGCGTAGAAAGGAACTCGTTAAGCAGGCGGGCAAGCTTGCAGAAGAAGGCAAAGTGGGTTTGCGTAATATTCGCCGTGAAGCGGTGGATGCGGCCCGGAAGCAAGAGAAAAATAGCGAAATCTCAGAGGATGAATCTCGGGATTTACAAGACAGCATCCAGAAGGTGACCAACAAATTTACCGACAAAGTTGATCAACTGCTCAAAGAGAAAGAAGCCGACATCATGAAGGTCTAAACTCATCGGCAAAACTTCCTAATCCCCTGCGCGCTTCTCGTTAGCGCGCTTTTTTGTATGTGTAGCGTTCGCCAGATCCCTTGGGCCGTTTCTAGTGCTGAGTTGGCTATTTTTAACACGTTCTGGCACGCAACTACCCTTTCTCGAAAGTGGCAACTTCCATTTGTAGACAGTTAGCGTAGCGGAAATCTTCGCCGGAATTAGTCAGGTCGAAGGCTAAAATCAATTAATTACTGAATTCATAAAAATTAACGGCCGATTGTGAGCAGGGTGGTTTCTGTCAAGAACAGCACAAACGCGATCTGCTGACCAGATTCTTTTTAGATCAAACGTGACATGGAGCTTTCTCAATTGGGTAAACAGTCAAGTCCTCTGCCTTGGATTGTGGGCGGAGTTGCCGGGCTGATGGTTTTGTTAGCTGGCAGTACCTACTGGGCTCTACGCAGTCCGGTTCCAGCGGAAGAAATTGAGAATCTGACCGTCACTGCAGTCCGAGAAACGCTGAATGTCGAGATTACTGCGAGTGGCACCATTGAGCCAGTCAAAAGTGTCAATATCAGTCCCGATGCCCCCGGTAAGCTCATTCAACTACTGGTAGAGCAAGGGCAGGTTGTGCAAGAAGGTCAGCCCCTAGCCCTTATGAAAAGTGATGAGGTTCGCACCCAAGGTGCGGAAGCAGAAGCCCTCGTTCAAGAAGCGATCGCAAATTTTGAAGAAGCGCAGGTTCGTTTAGAAGGCAATATTCGCCAAGCGCAAACTCGTTTAGCCCAAGCTCAAGCCAGTTTGGCAGAAGCGGAAGCGCGTATTCCCCGAGACATTGAGCAGGCTCAGCTACAGCTGGAAGCGGTTAGAGCACGCTGGAATTTAGCGGGACAGCGGATTGGAAGACTGCGTTTTTTAGTAGAAGAAGGGGCTGAAGCCCAAGATCGTTTGGATGAAGCCAATAGCGAGATGAAGGATGCTCAAGCCACGTTAGTAGAAGCCCAAACCCGAATTACCCAGTTAGAGCAAACCGCAGGGCCCGAAATTGGTCGCTTGCAAGCGGCTGTTGCGGAGGCGGACACAGCATTTCAACAAGCCCAAGGCACCGCTGAGCGAGAAATAAAAGCAAGAGGGGCCTCTGTCCAAGCCGCTCAAGCCAGAGTTGAACAACTTAAAGTGCAGTTCCAGGACACAGTGGTTCGCGCTCCTTTTTCGGGCATTGTGACCCAAAAGTTTGCCACAGAAGGTGCTTTTGTCACTCCGACTACGTCGGCATCTGCAACGGCATCTGCGACCTCCGCGTCGATTCTGGCTTTAGCCCAAGGTCTGGAGGTGATTGCCAAGGTACCAGAAGTGGATATTGGTCAATTACAGATCGGACAGCCGGTCAGAATTAGAGCCGACGCCTTTCCCGGACAGACCTTTGCCGGTGAAGTCGTGCGAATTGCGCCGGAAGCTATCGTGGACCAAAACGTTACCTCTTTTGAAGTGACTGTGGGCTTGTTAGAAGGTCAAGGTTTTTTGCGCTCAAAGATGAATGTGGATGTGGTGTTTGTTGGAGAACAACTGACCAGCGCACTAGTGATTCCGACCGTTGCCATCGTCACTGAGAATGGAGAAAGGGGTGTTTTGGTCCCGAGCGAAGTCAATGGTGAACCCGACTTTGTCCCGTTAACCCTGGGATTAACTCTTGACGATAAAACAGAAGTATTATCCGGAATCAATTCGGGCGATCGGGTCTTTATCGATTTACCCGAAAAATTCCGTAAGAAAGAAGGGTCGTTGATGCCATGAACCTCCTCGAAGGACTAAAAATGGCGGGATATTCCCTGTCAGTAAACCGGCTGCGTAGTGTGTTGACCATGCTGGGGATTGTCATTGGCAATGCGTCCGTTATCACTATGATCGGGGTCGGACAAGGGGCCCAAACCCTGGCAGAAAATGAATTTGAGTCGTTGGGTCCTAACGTTCTATTTGTTGTACCCGGCTCCCAAGAATCTCGGCGCAATAGCTTTGATCAACCTAAAACGTTGGTCTACGAAGATGCACAGGCGATCGCCGATCAAGTTCCCTCGGTAATGGGTGTTGCCCCTCAAATCAACACCACAGAGGTCATTACTTATCAAAATCGCAACACTCAAGATTTAGTACTTGGCATCACGCCAGAATTTCTAACGGTTCGTAGTTTTGAGGTTAAACAAGGACAATTTATCAGTTCAGATGACTTAGAACGAAATGCCCGAGTGGCAGTCCTTGGTTCCGAGCTAGCAGAAGACTTTTTTGGTCAAGGAAATCCACTAGGGGCCAGAATTCGAATCAAAAACAGTACCTTCCAAGTTATCGGCGTCTTGGAAGAAAAAGGCTCTTTTCTGGGGACCAACCAAGACAACGTGGCGTATGTGCCCTTGACAACGATGGCCAATCAGGTTGTCGGACGGACCTCGCCGTTTGGCGTTCAGGTGACATTTATTTCAGTCACCGCGCGTGATGAAGATAGCATTCGGGCTGCAAAGTTTCAAATCGAAAACTTGTTGCGTCTCAGACATAAGATTGTTGATATTGATGATTTTGATGTTGAGACCCAGAAGGACATTTTAAGTATTGTCAATAAGGTAACCAGCGGCTTAACGGCGATGTTGGCAGCGATTGCTGGGATTTCGCTGCTAGTTGGCGGAATTGGGGTGATGAATATCATGCTGGTTTCTGTGAGTGAGCGGACTCAAGAAATTGGACTCAAAAAGGCCATTGGCGCAAGTCGGAGTGACATTCTGAGCCAATTTTTATTGGAAGCGGCGATTCTGTCTCTTTTGGGAGGCATTTTGGGAACTAGCTTAGGTGTAGGCGGCGTTTTAATTGCGGGTGCAACCACTCCTTTAGAAGCCCAAATCTCAACGACGAGCATTGCGATCGCAGTCGGAGTTTCTGGGGGCATTGGTCTGTTCTTTGGTGTCTACCCGGCCCGGCAGGCGGCAACGCTAGACCCAATCGTGGCACTACGTAGCGCCTAAGGCATGAGGAATTGTATGGGCTCGATAACAGTCATTGTGGGAGATGAAATCGGTAAAAATTATGCCCTGATTTTTATCCTCTGCTTGCTGAATGCCTAAACGAAATACAATCAGAACTTACGCAAAAAAGTAGTTAGAATGGGGAAATGAAACCTTTTATCTAGCTTGGATTAATGCAAATATTTGGGGAAACTGTATAAAATTGCTCATCAAACTTGATCATAGTTTATACGTCAACAGCTCCAATCTCCCTCTTTGAAATTCCGCTTTGCGTAAATCCTATTGTAACTGTCCTGAAAACTGTGAGGAAAATCTCTTTCCCATATAGTAGTGATTATTCTCACTTTGGCACGGACAGATACTTGCGTAGAAATCGCTTTTTATTGTAAAAGCAGGGCGATTTTCGATTGAGAAAATCCATTTATCAAAGCAAGTATTGTGACTTCAGAAAAAGGCTCCCCCCAGAATATTTCAACACTATTTATTAGGCCAATGCATAAGGCTGAAAAAAACGTTTAGGTTATCGACAAGCTTTGATTCAAGAGAGTATTTCTTGGTTTTCATTATCTTGATAAAAAGCTGAATGTCTTTAATACACTTTGTTTTAGCTATTTTAATAGGTCGGCAGTGGGTTAGAATAATTATTCTAGTTTAAGAGTAAATCCA
The DNA here is from genome assembly GCA_038750375.1 of Cyanobacteria bacterium P01_H01_bin.15. GTDB lineage: Bacteria > Cyanobacteriota > Cyanobacteriia > Cyanobacteriales > JAAUTE01 > JAAUTE01. The sequence goes on along the minus strand of JBCDHF010000155.1, from coordinate 2,067 downwards.
TGAAACTTCCAAAGAATTTATCTGGTGACAAGATAGCTTTTATTTCTTTTGTCTCCTCTGCTACTTTTCTTTTGGCTTTAGGTGTCTTTTCTTGGGGCTACAAAACGGCTAGTGCCCGAATTTTTCCTTATTCAGTAATTGCTGATACCAGAGAATCGATCAAAGCAGTTCGAGAGCTTTACGAGCTTGAAGTTGAAAATCCGCGTTCGGGCCATGAAATTATCAGCTCAGTTCCCAAGAAAGGAGTAACGGTTAATAAACTTGAACCTGCCCAAGAAGAAGACTACATACTTGTCACACTTTTTCGGGACATCGAGTTTATGGCGCAAATCCTGGATCGTAAAGGTGAAGTTCTTCATGAATGGCGTTTACCTCGAGACGCTGACGAATTAACTCAAGCGCAGGATACTGGTGTCCCTCTTTCAAAAAAGAACTGGATGATTCATGGGGTTGAAATGACGGATGCGGGTGAACTTTACGTTGTGGTAGAAACTCGCGCTCTGATGAAGCTAGACAAAGATTCCGAAGTATTGTGGACGCTTTACGATCCCATCCATCACTCTGTGACCATCGCTCCTGACGGCACAATTTGGACGCTAAATCGCCGCAAAATTTCAGACCCAGATGAGAAACATCCTCTCTCTGACGCAGATTGGTATTGGGAAGAACAAGTTATTCAAGTATCACCCGAGGGCGAAATTCTCCAAACTTTCTCTATTCCGGACATTATCTACAAAAATCAGTACGAAGGGATACTATTTCCTGGTGGGGTTTCTGGGCATCCGCGGATTCAAACAAAAGATCCTCTACACACTAATGATGTAGATGTCTTGACTGCAGAGCAAGCGGCAAATTTCCCCGGTGAGGTTAAAGCTGGAGACGTCATGCTCTCACATCGTACAATCAATAATGTCTTTATTTTCGATCCTGAGACTCAGAAGATTGAGTGGAGTATGACAGGACCATTTATAAGACAGCACGATCCAGAAGTAAGCGAGGATGGTACTTTATTGGTCTATGATAATCGAACCGCTGATGCCCAACCGGGTAATGGGGATCAGCACTTTACTGAGCCTCAACCCCTGGGCTACTCTCGAATAATTAAAATCGATCCCATCTCTCGAGAAGTTGTTTTTGAATATCAAGGATCTGAAGCCGAACCGTTTTACACATCCATCATGGGCAAACTAGATGAGCTACCTAACGGCAATATTTTGATTGCAGATCCAGAAGCTGGTCGAATATTTGAAATTGAACCTAATGAAGGGGAAATTGTTTGGGAATATGTCAACGCTTTAGACGATGGCTATGTGGGCCGGATTTCTCAAGCGATTCCTCTTACTTCTGAGCAAATAAGTTTTCTAGAAGATTAAGTTCAACTCAGGTCGTCGGCAGTTTTTGTTTCTCCAGATAGCTGTACGAAAAATTCGTTGACACTATATTCCTTACTGAAATGTTTTGCTGACAGCTTAATTGACGGACACCGCTTTCAACTCGGCATAAGTATCGTCAATGAGAATATTGGCGTATTCCCAAACAATCTCACCCTCTCGGGTCACTTCCAACATTCGACCACCAGTCGATTCAGTAATCAAAACGTTACCGTTCGGCAATGGTTGCTGCCTGCCTCTAAATTGAGAATAGAAGGGTCGTTCAGCAGTTCCCGTATACTCCCAGACAATTTCTTGAGAACGCGGATCAAACTCGATTAGGTAGTCCTAGAGATGTAAGGATAGAGAAAAAAAGGACAAACCAGAAGCTCCCATGGCAAAACTCAAATGCCCTCGCTGCCATTCCAGCAAAGTCGTCAAAAATGGTTTCATTCACAATCGCAAGCAGAACTATAAATGTAAATAATGTGGGCGCCAATTTATCGCAAATCCCCAGCAGAAATTGATTTCATCGGAAACAAAAGCGATGCTTGAAAAACTGCCATTGGCTGGCATCGCCCGCGTCTGTGAGGTTTCTGAAAGTTGGGTGCAAAGCTACGTTAATGCGCGCTACGAAGCTGTTGCTCAACTGGTCAAGGTTTCGGCCAATAGATATGCGAGTTGTCGAGTGGGTGGG
>JBCDHF010000154.1:0-10063 GCA_038750375.1 Cyanobacteria bacterium P01_H01_bin.15 | reverse complement strand
CCGTTGAGTCAGAAACAGAAAGTAGAAAATCGAGAGTTCAGCGGTCAAAGAGTAAAATGCGAGCATGCCCATGGAGGAATAAAGCGGTACGGAGCAGTGAGAGATGTATATCGGAATCGTGTAGTCGAATTTGATGACCGTCTAATGTTGAATGCCACCGGTCTCTGGAACTTTTATTTAGACGCAGCATAAATCGCTGACCCAGAGTAACCCTGACCTCTCACATTCTTGAATGACCACTATTTCCCAACAAGTCTGATGTTGTAAACAATGGAGATATCTAAAAAGATGAATAGAAAATACCGATCAGCCAGTCTAGACAGTAAGTCTTGTTGGTAATGTTGTAAGCTATGGGGGGTTCTAAAAAGATGAATATGATGTACTGACCAGCCGGTCTAGACATTGAGTCTTGTTAGTAATGTTGTAAGCTATGGGGGTGTGCAACACGGACGTAACCACTACAGCCTACGTCTGCTCATCTTAATCCGTCTGCGAACTTAGCAAGCTAACCAAAGACCAGAACCCTCTATGATTAACTGAGTGAGTACTTGGACTGCCTCCGCTCCCGCGCAATTTTGATGAAAACCCTTGTGATCCTCGGACTCGTCTGGCTACTCCTGGCACCCTCTTTCCTCGCCCCGCAACCCGCCCAAGCCGCCACCTGCCGCACCAACTCGGATCATGAAATTTGCATATTATCCATCAAACGCAGCGCCAAAAACTACTGGGAATACCGGGCCAGAGTCACCATCGACGGAAAAAAAGAACCTAAGCAAATCTACAACTGCCGCGAAAAACGTCGCTATTTCCCTAGCGCTCCCAGCCGCCCCTTCGCAATCAATGGAGCGGGACAACTCATCTGTCAGTTTTTCAAGAAATAATAGACACTCAACGTAAAAAGCCAACCCCAACCATGCAGGATCGGCTTCAAAAATGAAATAAACGATATTTGCTTAACTATGGCGAATATGCTCGTAGACGCCTTCGTATTTAGCTCCAGAATTCAGCCAAGAGTAATCGCATTCCATTCCTTGAGTGGCTAGATTTTGGAAGAGTTTAGGTTCGTTGGAGTAAAGGTCTAACGCGCGACTCATCGCTGACTCAACGGCATGGGTATCGGACTCATAGAAGACGAAACCATTTCGCTTCTCTGGTGGATGATTTTGGTCATAGTCCCAATCAAACACGGTATTCACCAAGCCCCCAACACCCCGAACGATGGGCACGGTGCCGTAATGTAAACCAATTAACTGAGTTAAACCGCAAGGCTCATAATTACTCGGCACCACAATCATGTCTGCTGCCGCATAAATCAAGTGTGCAAGTTCTTCGTTGAAACCTAACTCCAAGTGACAGTTGGGGTTGTCATTCAAGAAGTTCTTTTCGTGCCAGAACCAGCTATTGATACCGGGTTCCGTCGCAGAGCCCAACAATACAAACTGAGCATTTCGATTCAGTGCGTAGTAAAGCGCATGGTGAACAAGGTGAACCCCTTTCTGCTGATCCAAACGGCCAATGTAAGCAATTAGCGGCTGATCGTTATCTTCGAGCAATAATCGCTCCCGCAGCGCCTTTTTGTTGAGCTTCTTATCCGCAATCGTCTTCACGCTGTAGGGCTGAGCAATGAGTTCATCGGTTTCGGGGTCCCACAGCTTGTAATCAATGCCGTTGAGAATGCCGCCAAATTTATCTTGGTGAACTTCCAACGTGCTTTGCAGACCACAGCCGATATCACTGAAACGAGCTTCCCAGGCATGATGAGGAGAAACCGTATTGACGTAGTTAGAATAAACGATGCCCGATTTCATCATGTTAAGAGCACCGGGATGGGTGTTGTCCTGCATCCGATCCCAGGTGTAGTAATACGCGTCGTTATTTAGACCGGTGGAATGCAGAACATCCGGTCCACAGACGCCCTGATGCCGGAAATTGTGGATGGTGTAGCAAACGCGCTGGTTCCACATGCCGTGCCAGCGGTAAACTTCGGAGAGAAGAACCGGCACGAGTCCGGTCTGCCAATCGTGGCAGTGGATAACGTCGGGGCGCTTATTACTCCGGAGCAAAAACTCCATAGCGGCTTTGGCAAAAAACGTAAACCGCAGATGGTCATCTAAACCCCCGTAGTAATAGCCTCGCTGAAAAAAGTTATCGCCGGAATAAGGACGAATAAAGAAGCAGAGCTGCCCGTGGACCCAGCCGCAATAGACATTACAGGTGATCGCGTCGCCATACCAAGGCACAGACAGGCCAATATACGCATCATGCAGGCCCCAAATGTGGTCATATCGCATGCAGTCGTACATGGGGAGAATGGTCTCGACTGCGTGGCCCCGAGCTGCAATCGCCCGACCCAAGCCATAGACGACATCTCCTAATCCGCCAGCCTTAATGACTGGGGCACATTCCGATGCGATCTGAACAATAAACATATTGGATTAATCCTTCACTCGTTTTTTAAAGGGTTTTTAGCGATTGCGGGGGCGTTTTAGGCGGGGCAATTCATATTATTAAGAAACTTTAACAAAAAAAGTATCACATTCTAGAAAGGGATCGTTAAGCATGGCCAACGAACTCTAGCCAGAGTGCGATTCGCTAGAAACTATTCAACTAGATGGGTTTGCACTTGACAAGAGAATTTTTGACCAGCGGGATCTTGACCGAATTCCTGAGCAGAATTGGCTGCGGTGCCAAAACTGCGATCGCAGAACTATAGTTTTCGCCAGATCGCTTAGAGCATTTCTGATTGTGAGTTGCCTAATTTAATTAGCGTTCTGGCATGCAACCACCCCCTAATCATGGTGGCGGTTGCTACGGGCTCAGAAATCTACCCTTTCCGGGAAATCTGGAAACAAAGCTAGCGGGGGCTCCCAGGCATACGTTCGCAAATTGATGCGTTCTTGGGAGTCAAACACGATGCCTTCTTCTTGCAGCAAACTTTTTTGGCAAAAATCGCTGCCGTGGCGACGCAACGAATAGGAAATTTCCCCTTTGGCGTTGACCACTCGATGCCAGGGAATATCGTCAAACTTCATATCAACCCGAAACAAGGCATAACCCACCATCCGGGCATGGCGAGGGAGTTGGGCTAAGCGGGCGACTTGACCGTAGGTAGCGACTTTCCCCTCCGGAATTTGTCGGACCACGTCATAAATGCGGGAGTAAGCCAGCGAGCGTGGGGGAGTGGTTTTGGTCTCGGAGTTGGGAGTGGGCGGCATAAAGGAAGGCAACGGTTTAGCGGGAAGTGCTTCCTAGACTAGCGAGAGAGGGCTAATCTCCAAATACTAAGAAAATAATACGTTCCATAAAGAAAACAGTAAGGAGTCGGCCGGGTCTGAAAAGAGTCTGCTTTACTGAAGGGCGTTTCTTCCGTAATGAGATGATAGGTGCAAAGATGTTCCGACGCCTGTTAGCATTGGCGGCTATTTTAGGGACTGGGTCCGTGGTGCTCCCTGCGACTGCGCAGGAACTGGTGCCGGTCGCAGTTGAGCCAGAGCCAATGGAGCTACTTAAGTCAGCCATTGATTCTTTAACCACGAAACCGTTTTTTTCGGTGGATGCTGATATTACCTATGACAACGTGCTGTCTAATGGCAGCAAGGTTCAATACAGCGCTTTTCAAGAAATTTATCTGACCCGTCCCAATAAGCTGCGCGTTGACTACGAAGGGGATCTTCGAGCGCGGGATTATTATTTCGATGGCACCGATTTCACAGTCCAAGATGCGGACCTGCTCTTTTATGCGTCTAGATCGTTGCCCGGCACCACCGATGAACTCATTACGTTAATTAACGAGCGTTTGGGGGTAGATATTCCCCTCTCCAATTTGTTTTTAAGCGATCCTTATGCTGAAGTCGCTCCACAAATCCAAGAATCCCGCTTTATTGGGACCAGCTTGGTACTAGGACAACCGACCTATCATCTGTTGTTTGTTTCTGAAGATGTGGATTGGCAAGTTTGGATTGCTCAAGATCCCGAGCGACCGGTCTTTTTAAAGCTCTTGATTACTTACAAAAACCTACCCAACTCTCCTCAATACACCGCACTGTTTCGAGATTGGGACTTTGAAACCCCAATCGACGATGAAACCTTTACCTTCGAGGCTGCGCCAGGAGTGGGACAGGTTGATTTCTTGCCGATTAATCGCCCGTTATCCCTAGGAGGTGAGTAGCAATGAAACTGATGAAAATATTCATTGCCCTGTTATTCAGTTTGTCTACCCTCGTTGCGATCGCAGATGAAGCAGAAGCGGGTCGCCGGGGCCGCAGTGGCGGGTCTCGGAGCGGTGGTTCTCGAAGTTCCCGCTCTTCGGCTAGTCGCTCATCGAGCCGGAGTCGGTCTTCCCACAAAAAACCCAGCCGCAGTAGGACCAGCAGTTCTTCCCATCGCGCCCGCAGCAGCAATGCTCAGCGCTCTGGGTCCCGCCGCAGCTTAGAAAGTCGGGGCAATGTGAGTCGAAGTGCTTCGAGCAATCGGGCAACGAGTCGGGCAAACCGAGCCAGCACTGGCAATCAGACGACGAATCGGGCTACTACGAACCGGGCCAATACAGCAAATCGTCAGACGCTTGATCGCAGTAACCGGACAGCAGCGACTAATCGGGATCTAGAGAATGCACGGCAGCAGCTCGGCGATAACCGCGGGACGCGGCAAGCGACCCAAGGAGATCGCGCAGCTAATCGGCAGGATATCCGGGGTGATCGTCAAGGTAATCGTCAGGAGTTACAGGGCACACGTCAAGAAACTCGCACCGATCGTCAGGGCAATCGTTCAGACCAACGGGCAGATCGTCAGGGTAATCGGGATGACATTCGCAGCGATCGCCAGGATAACCGCGACGACATTCGCAGCGATCGTCAGGATCGTCGAGATGACATTCGTGATGATCGTCAAGATTTCCTTGAAGATCGCCAAGACGATCGTTTGGACTTTTGGGATGATGTTTATGATGACCGACGCTACTGGAATAGTGGCTACCGCTGGGGCTGGTATGGTGGCGGCTATTATGTGCCTCCCGCTTGGGGCTGGGTTGGTTTGACCACGGGCTTAGTTATTGGTTCCCTGGTGAATGATGCGCCACCGAATTATTCCACAGTTTCTTCGGGTGGTGGTGATACCTATATATATGCTGACGGCATCTATATGGAACCGGAAGGCGATCAATATCGAGTAGTAACTCCACCTAGAGGTGTGACGGTCACAAGCCTACCGGAGGGCTGTGCTGGCTTTACCGATGCTGGACAGTCTTTCTATTACTGCAATGATGTTTACTACCGGGATGATGGTGGTCAATATGTTGTCGTTGCACCGCCCATTTCCGCTGTAGTAACTTATCTGCCTGATAATTGCAGCGGGTTTGTCCAAAGCGAGATCCAATATTATGACTGCGGCAACAACGAGTACTATGAACCCTTCTATGAAGGAGATCAGCTCGTTTATCAGCGCGTCACGATTTAGCGATCGCAAACTGCATAGATAAAAAATAGGTCCAGCAGCCTTGAGTAATATCATTTTTGCCTGAACCCAAATGAAAAAAAGCCGCAAGCTCGATAACTATGACGCTTGCGGTTTTTCTATTGATGGCGTTTGCTATGTCCGACCTTATTTACAGCCGTGTTGATAGCGAACGTAGTCAGGACCGTAGGCGATCGCAGAGCGAATTTGGGGCAGGAGTTTACCAGTTTGGAGGAAGCGTTGACCAAAGAGATTAATATTGCCAGAGTTGCGCGGAATAATGCCGAGGACTGTTTGGATGAGGGTACTTTTTCCGGAACCGTTGGGACAAATAATGGCCGCATCTGTCCGGTTTCTAAAGAAAAAGATACTTGGCTTAGGGCATCACAATTTCCGCAGCTTACCCAAAGTTGGTCTACTCCTAGAATTACTTCGTTCACTGGGTTTGATAGGCCCTCAAGATTAGCTACTGACGGAGTGTTAGCCTGAATCGGCCTTAATCACTTGCAAAAATGGTTATTATTCTCGGGACTATTTTAGTGAATACAATTTTTTTCCTAGGCTATCACTGAAATTTATTGACCAGGGCTTTGCGCCGGCAATACGAGACCGCTAGTTGAGTCTTCTTCTTTCGTCGCCAGCAGCTCTATAGATGCCATACAATCTTGCACTGCGTATGTTCAGACTCACTATAAAGACAGAATTTTCAGACATCTGATCCTGCTAGTCGATCCCGACATTAGTATGAAGGCATAAGCCGCGACTTGGTGTCTTGGATGCGATGGGAGTATCAATTATGTCTGCCTCAAAACCTGAGTCGAATAAGAAACCGCCGTCTTCTGATGCACTCTCCGTCTCCAACGATAAACAGCCGCTTTCGTCTAAATTTTCCCTACTCGGCTCCTTACCTATCAGAGTTGTTCTGATTGCTCCTTTTGTGCTGCAAACTTTGGCAGCGGTTGGATTAGTCGGATATTTTTCTTTCCGCAATGGGAATGAAGCCGTTGACGACGTGGCAACTCAACTGAGCCAAGAAATTATTTCGCGTATAGAGGGGCAGACGAAAAGCCTCATGGTTGCGGCTCACAATCTCAATCAAGTAAACGCCAATACCTTGCAATCAGGGTTGCTGAATCTAGAAGACACAGCCCAGCTTCAGTATTATTTTTGGCAGCAACTCCAAGCCTTTGAGGTAGTTGGTGCAACTTATTTTACGAATCCACAAGGTCGATTTCTGGGGGCAGAGCGCTTGGCAGGCGGCGCATTATTGATGCTGGAGTCTAGCCCAACCGAAGCCGTACTGCGAGGATATTTGACGAATCAGATTGGGCAGAAAGGCAATCAGATTTACGATAAACCTGGCTATGACGCACAAGCACAGCCAGGGTATGACACGGCTCAGCAGGCAGAACAGCCAACCTGGAGCGAAATTTATACCGACTTTAAAAATAACCAACTGGTCATTACCGCCACTCAGCCTGTGTACGATGCGGAGAATAATGCCCTAATTGGTATTGTGGGCAGTGATTTTTTGTTTCTTCATATTCATAGATTTTTTCAGGAGTTGCAGGTTGGCTATACAGGGCTTGCGTTTATTGTTGAACCGAATGGTGAACTGGTTACCGCTTCGACGAGCGCACCGTTTTTTACCAAAGATCAAGGGGTTTCTCGTCAAATTAACGCAGTTGAGAGTAAAGATGAAACGATTCAGCAATTGGCAACCATTATTGAGGCTAATTTAGGGTTTGAAAACATCGATAACGTGTTTAGTAGCAAAATTAAACTGGGGCAAGAGCCTTACTACACTAGAATTGCACCGCTGCAGGATGAACATGGCTTGAATTGGGTGTTGGTGGTCGCTTTTCCAGAGTCTGATTTTATGTCGAGGATTTATGCCAACACGCGCAGAACGATTGTCTTGTGTATATTGACCCTTATCATTTCTGTTTTAACCGGTCTACTGTTGGTTCGCTGGATATGTCGACCGATTCTGCATTTGTGTACCGCTGCGGAAGAACTTTCTCACAAAAATCTAGATAAGCGCGTCATTTTGAATCGACGCGACGAAGTGGGGCAGCTAGCACTTTCTTTCAATCGCATGGCAGATCATTTGCAAGACTCTTTTGAGACGTTAGAAGAGAAAGTTAAGGAGCGTACCGCTAAACTCGCCTCCGCAAACAACCAAATTACCGCCTTGAATGAACAACTCAAAGCTGAAAATCTGCGAATGGGGGCTGAGCTTGACATTGCTCGACAGATTCAGCAAATGGTTCTGCCCAGAGAGAAGGAACTCAAAAATATTAGCGGACTAGAAATTGCGGGTTTCATGGAGCCAGCCGATGAGGTTGGCGGCGATTACTATGACGTGCTAGAAACAGATAATGTGGTGACACTAACTATTGGCGACGTCACAGGGCATGGCTTAGAGAGTGGCTTGGTGATGTTGATGACGCAGACAGCTGTTCGCACTCTTAACGAGATTCGTGAGTACGACCCAATTAGGTTTCTGGATACCCTCAACCGCACGATTTACCAAAATGTTCAGCGGATGGAATCGGAGAAAAATCTGACCTTAGCCGTGCTTAACTATGCGGCTGGTCAAATGATCATTAGTGGGCAGCATGAGGAAACGTTGATAGTGCGCGCAAATGGAATGGTCGAGCGGGTAGACACAGTAGATTTAGGCTTTCCTATTGGACTTGACGATGATATTCGCGAGTTCATTAGCCATGTAGCAGTGGAGATTAGCCCCGGCGACGGTATTGTTCTATATACGGATGGCATTACGGAAGCTTGTAACGAGAATCATGAGCAGTATGGGATTGAACGACTTTGTGAGATTATTAGCCAAAACTGGCATGACTCAGCTGAAACCATTAAGAGCGCAATAGTAACCGATCTGAGAAGATTTATTGGAAACCAGAAAGTTTTTGATGATATTACGCTGCTGGTCCTAAAGCGGGAGTTAAGCCTATCGCCGGCCGCTGAACACCCTGTAGTGCAAAGCTAAGTTTCCAGCCGTATTCTTTGGATCAGCGAACTGCTGAACTTAAGCGTCGCTGTCGCTGACAATTTCGTGAATTTTATTGGTGTACACGTTAGCTAGGTTCTCCTAACTATCTACTGTCAAATGGAGTTTGTAAATGTCTAGGCGCTTCAAGATAAAAGTAGCCGCCATCCAAGGACCCATAAAGCCAAAATCATCATCTGCCAAGTTCTCTGAAGGCCAATGATTACTCCTGACCAGGCTCACTCGGAGTGCTTGAGCTATTTTGCGATCGCAAACCTCAAACACCAGCACTGATTTTTCAACCAAATCTACGAACACTCAGTATTTTTAGTTTGCTGGGCTGAATTTCATGTGCTTAAAATCAGGAAAATGAATGGAAAGTCGATTAATTTCTGAAATCGCAAATTTATATCAACTTTTACTGATTTAGCGATTAGCTTGGATTTAGGTTGTAATGCTGTATCCAGCGCTGGAGTGTACGGACATATTCTGTGCAAACATGTTTTGGGCTGATTAACTGGCAGTTTTCACCAAGATTATTCAGATCTGTAAAAAGTGTCTGGGTAAACGCGATTTTGCGGAGAACTCGTCGGTAAGTATTGTCGGTATCAATGAACTCCAAGTAGATGTCGTCATTGTGTTCTTGGTAAGAAAAAGCCAGAGAATTGTATAGGTTAAACTCAACTACGATTTTGTCTAAGTCTGTCTGCCATTGAGCATTTAAAGGTGTTATGACAGCATCAGTGATGCGATCTAGTCGCAGACTCCAGTTATGCTCTAAATCAGCAATCAAAATGTTCTTTACAGTCTCTTGACAGCGACAAAAAAGATACTTTACGCGATCGCTAAATTTTATTTGTCCGTGCGTAATGCTATAGCTGTGTAATTGGTCGGCAGCGTCGTAAAAAGATAATTTAAATGGCTGTTGTGTCCGGATATATTGATCCATTTCGAGTTGCCATTTGGGGACGGATTTATGGAGAAATTGCTCAATTTCGGTGCGTTGTGGGTCGGGGAGTTCTGCGCGATCGCAAAGAAGTTCGCCTAGTTCGGTGGCGGCTTCCATGTGACCCGCATTTAAGAGGGCAACATAGCCTTGATAGACTGCATGAAGGCGAAAGGGAGACCAGTCTTCGCTGACGTTGAGTTGGATCTTGCGGCGGGCAATTTCTTCGATGAGTTTGGAGACGTTGGGTCGGCCGCCCCACATCTTGCCGTGTTCGACTGCGATCGCTTCGAGGCGAGCTTTGTCAGTGGGGGTTAAGGAAAGGGTGATGGATTTGCCTTTACGGGTCATTTTTACACGGATATTTTGCACGGACTAGTTCATGCTAGTTGAGAAACTGATGGCAAGGCATGAAAACCCTCAAGTCCACAGAAAAAGTTAACAAGGAATCTAAGCTAACAAGCAAATTCCTCTATCAGAATGAGCAGAGTGTGGATCTCACTTTGATATTCAAACAGCCGCTCCCCCCTCATTAACCTTTCTCTCCAATCAAGAGAGAATAAAACTGTCCGCTTAAAAGATGCGAATTTGATACGGATACTTTGTCTGTTCATGTTTTTGGAAGTTATCCTACTCGAAAATCACGGAAGTGGGGG
>JBCDHF010000153.1:0-10086 GCA_038750375.1 Cyanobacteria bacterium P01_H01_bin.15 | reverse complement strand
TTAATGACTGATTTGATTACATTCGAGGTGAAACTAATTCGATTGAGTCTGAATTCCTCCCAGGACTAATTTTTTCTACTGCTCAAATACCTTTTCTCTAAATTTTTTTCGGGGCGGAGAACTTTGCCACTAACCGTTACGTGGCTAGGCTCAGGCACACAATTGGCTACTCAACTTTAAGTAATAAAGATGGGATGTTTTTGCCTCACGCGCTTACATCTGCGTATACAGTGCAACATTAGTTGGCTTGGATTCTCTGGCGACAGGCGCAACCAGTCCACAGAATGCACTTTATGCCGCAAGTTCAAGGCTATGAGCAATCCCGTTCAGTTCGAAAACCTCACAAAGAAGCGCTTTAGCTTCGAGCCTATTCTGTATAAAAATACACCAAATCCAAATTAGTAGAAATTTGCGTTCTTCGCAACTTCGTGTGTAAAGGGCGGCTTTTCCCGAGAGGTTGGTGAGGAGATTTCTTAACTCTCTATGAGGACTAGATGTTTGCGATCGCAGAATTTCATCCCCCTCCTGAAAACAAAACAATCCTCTACACATTCAAGGCGTCTCTGCTCTTAGCCAGACAATTATCGTGGGGGTACAATTTCAACTTTTCTTGACTCCTTGTCGATGCGGTTAATTACATTCTTGAATAGAGAACCGAACTGTGTCCGTGATTAGGTGTCGTAAGCTCCCTGGCACTAATCGAAATATCCGAGCTACATCGCAGAATCATTTAATCATGATGGAAATGACATTTTACTTATGAGCGAGACTGTTTACATCGAAACCAGCATTCTCAGCTACCTGACAGCCAGATCAACAAAAAATCTGCTCTTGGCTAGCCAATATGAAGATCACGAAAGATTGGAAAGCCATTTGGCAGCAATAGGTCTGGATTGTGGCTATGTGCTTCCAGTGATTTTTACACCAAACGAGCTACTGGGAACTTAGGTGATGTGGAAAGATGGAATTTTTGAAGAGATTTATTGTATTCGAGAAGAATATGCAAAATCGTTTGACTTTGATTTGAATAGAATATTCGCACATCTTACGCAGAAAGCGACAGAGAGATTATTGATCTATCAGTTGACCCCGATTTAAGAAAGGGTTGGAGCCGTCGAAGACGAAATGTTGTAAGTGAGTTAATAGATAATGCCTCACCTTCAAATTAGCTATTCATTCGAGGGGTTAAATCATCAAAGTCTTCTGTTTCTAAAGGCGAACAAGTAGAGATATTTAATTAGCGATTGAGAGCTTCTCGAAGAAATAGTTTGGCTTAGAGGCGCCGGATCAATTTGCTAGATTTCAAGCCCAGCAGTTTAGCGAGAGAAGGGAGAATTGCATTGCTTGAATCTACTATTTCATGTGTTTGGTTCGGCAGCAATCGTCAGCTAATTTCCAAGTTGGACTCTAATATATTCATCTAAGTGCGGAGGTTTAGCAGCATATATTTGCCCCCCTTGAGTTCACGATCAATCCACCTAAATCAGCTCCATCCTGCAACGGCTTTCTACGCTGCCTTCAATAGGTGAAAAATGCGATCGCAAAACCCAAAAGCCCGCCGGAAATAACGTAATACAGCATTGGAACTAAAACTTTTCGAATAAGCAATCCTTCTTTGCCGACCAGCCCCACGGTGGCTTCGGCAGCGACGATATTGGAAACCGCGATCATATTACCAGCAGACGCTCCGACACATTGCAACGCCAGAATAATCGCTGTATCAACTCCAATTTGTTGCGCTACACCGAACTGAAACAGCGAAAACATCATATTACTAACCGTGACACTGCCTGCCACAAAAGAACCCACAGACCCGACCGCCGGAGCAAACAACGGCCAAACAGATCCAGCCAAACTCGCCATTCCTTCCGCTAACGTTAACGGCATACTATCTAAATTTGCTGAATTCACCCCGGTATTAATAAACACTCGCGCCATCAAGACCGCCGCCCCTAGCGCCAACGCCGTCTTCTGCAAAATGGGAAGCGCATTTGCAACAGCAACTTTTACGGCAGAAATCTTAAGTCGATGTAGCCAACAGGTCAGAATCACCACAAAAATAAAAACCGTTGCGGGTAAATAAAGAGGTTGTGTGGCAACCGAAATACCCGTCCCGAAAATATTTGACCAAGACAACCTAAGCGCCTGAAACCCTTCTTGAATCGGCAAAAACTCCAACCGGGTGAGCATTAAAAAGAAACCCAGAAGCACATATGGGAGCCAAGCCAAGCGCGCCGATAATCCAGTTGTTTCCGGTGGGTGGTTTTCAGATCCTTGCCCTGACCAATCGGCCGGCCACTGCGTTGAATCTTCAAAATCCCAATGACTCCGGGGCACCAAGAATCCTGCCCGTGCAGCCGGAACGGTTATCGCCAAACCAAATAAACCGCCAATTAGTGAAGGAAACTCCGGTCCTAGAAAAAAAGCGGTCAGAAAATAGGGCACAGTAAACGCACACCCCGCAAACAGCGCAAACTGCCAAGCTGCCAGCCCTTCAGCTAATGAGCGATTGCGCCCAAATGTTGAGGTGAGAGCTAACACCAAAATCAGGGGAATGAACGCACCCACAATGCCATGGAAAAAACCACTCCACCGAGAGATTTCAGCTATATAGCTATCCATAGTCAGACCTTGGCTCGCTAATGCTGATTCCACTGTCTGGATGCCATCTAACCCCGCATCGATGCCGATCAAAATGGGAGTCCCGACTGCACCAAACGTAGACGGCGTACTTTGAATAATTAATGCCGACACCACCGCAGCCAACGGAGGAAACCCAATAGCAACCAGCAACGGCACCGTAATCACAGCCGGTGTCCCAAACCCTGAAGCCCCTTCAATAAAACTGCCAAAGAGCCAGGCAATAATGATTACCTGCACTCTGCGATCGCGAGAAATCCCGAGCAAACTTTGGCGAATGGCTGTGATCGCGCCGGACTCCTGCAGCGTATTCAGCAGCAAAATCGCCCCAAAAACGATGTATAAAATCTCCGCTGTGGCAACTATCCCTTGAATACTGGCTGCCGCAATTTGTACTATCGGCACTCGCCAGAGAATTAATGCGATCGCAACAGTTAGCAGATACGCCAACGGCATGGCTTGGGCGGCTGGTCGGCGCAACATGACCAACAGCACAAAGACACTGACAATAGGAACGAGAGCAACAACAGAATAGAGCAGCAAGGGTTTGAGAGAGTCAGGGCAACTGCATTAATCAGCTTCCACCTGTGCACCCTTTTCCAGACGTTGGTAGCCACCCAAACCATACAACCAAGTTGCTGTTGCCAGCCAGTGAATGATCACTGCCGCCCAAATGCTGCTGGTTAGCAAGTAAGCCAGGCTGCACACCAGCCCCAGCAAGCCAGCCAACACCCAAAAGGTTTTGCTGAAGAACACAGGATTCCCTCGGGGATAAAACGTTTTGGCTGCCAACGGATGATAAATCACAAACAACACAATGCTGAGGGCGACTGCACCAATCCAGCGAGCCACAGAAACCGTTTCTCCTGGATGGGGCAGCAAGATTAAGCGAAACACAAATTCTTCCCAGAGGGCGGGCGAGAAAAAGCAGATGAAAAACGCCACGAGCAGCCGAATTCCGGGCCAACGCACCGGCCGCCACTGCAAAAACTTAGTTTGAGTGCCCAACCAGAGGGCATATCCGCCGTAAATGAGAAGCAGTGCTAAGGTTAACGCCAACTCGCGCCAAGTGGGTAAAAAGAGAATTCCGGCCACAATACGGCGAGGAATCTTCGACAGGATGGGTACATCCCCAAAGAGATGAGTCGGCGCGAGAGGATACATATCAGGGTTATTGCCGCCAACTTGATTGGTGCGTAAAAACCAGAGTTCAGCCCCACTATTCAAGAAAATTTCGGCATAGTTGTCATGTCCGTTTCGCGGCAACATAGAGCGCCAGCTCAGAATGGCACTACTTAAATTTTCTTCTTCGATAAAAGGATTTTGTGCCGGACTGGCGGAGGTGGCAGACAGAACTTCCACGGCGGCATTATGCTGCCAATCCTTGCGCACAACTCCCTGAGGGGTGAGCGCCGCTTCTAGGGTGTGGCCGAGTTTTCTGAGGGCGGCGAGTCGTTCGGTTTCGGGTCCTCGGGGATGACCGTCTAACCAAGCCCGAGCGGACTCTGTGTTTTCAATCTGAGCTTGTAAATCTTGAATGGCGATGTAGAGCCCTTGACTGGAATCTTGCACACAGGACGCCCAGGGAGAAACCGTTGAGATGCCGGTGCCGTTGCCGGTGCGATAGCGGGCGGTCATCACACCTAATTCAAAGTCCAGCTCCTTTAAAGGTGAAAAGAGAATCTCATTAAATTCGTAATCATCCAGAGGTCGAAACTTCACCAAAATGTCGGAGACAGGACGAGACCCCAACCAGCCCCGTTGGAGATGACCCATGTAGTTGGACCAGCTATGTTTGCCGGAGATAATGCCCTGTCCGTTTTGGGCATAAACTTGCTCATAGGTAATTTTGAATTCTGGTTCTCCGGTAAACTCCGATTTCACCACTTCTGCCATGCCAAAAGCGAAGTGACCAGTAACTGTCCCGGCTAACACCAGATCTCCGTTTTCGCCGCCGATACCGCCAAACAAGTGAATCAGCAAGGCGCGATCGCCAATTTTCCAGGTTGTCTCGGCGTCCGATGAACTAGAAATTAAGATTTGACTAATCTGACCCCGTTGTTCAGGTGTATCTTGCCAGTTGCCAGTCGTTAAATATTTTTCCGCTGCTTTGCGATCGCGAATAATTTGATCCGGTTTGAGCTGCATCAGCGCCCGGGGTTTGAGAGCCGTGACGGTGAAATAGCCGTTTTGAGCGATTGCCCCATAGATATACCAGCCCGCTTCTCCGGCTGGAGATTTAACCAGATCTCGGGGGGTAGAAAAGTAACGCCCACTGTTGCTGCTGGGGACTTGGGGTATGCGGATGGTTTCTAGACGCCCATCAAAAGCTTGAGTTTTGGGATTGTAGTGACGAACTTCAAAGAATTCTGCGCCACAAGGCTGACCCCCAGGACAGTTGGTGGGTAACTCACTGTCGTCGGGCAGCGCCTTTTCTAGTTTGACCAGCCCGTAAAAGCGTTCGGGCACCAATATGGGAAATTCAGCGAGTTCTAACAACTGTGGATGACCCAGCTCCCATTCACTCGCCTCAACCTCAGAAAACCCGACGATAACGTCATTAGCCGGACGAGCCCCCGCCAATGACATCAAAGGTCCCACCCCTGAGCGTCCGTCGAGACGATGAGGCACAACGACACCACTCTCTTCTGCCTTTAATGCTTTGGGGGTAAAGGCAATATCGGTGGTGACCCGATCAACCCATTGCTGCTTTTGAATGCGCGGGAGCCAACTTAATCGCAACTTCCGTCCCACTAACCGCCGAAGTTCCCGAGGGGTTGTATATACTTCGAACCAAACCCAGTCTTCCTCCTGGGGTCTTGCTGCCAACTCCTCTTCGGTCGGCAAAATCAGGCGGCCGACCCAGTCTTCAGTTCGACGATACTCTAAACCCAAGTCGTTCTGATCGATAGGGTAGAAATACCGGCGATTAAAGGGATACTTTTTTGCGATCGCATAATCCGATTCTTTAACAATGGGGCTTGTGTCGGGGGCGGGGGCAAAGTAAGAAAAAGCTATTGCCGCCAGGACTGCCAATAAGCAAACTACGCCCAAACGAAAGCGCCAAGTTTTCGGAAACATAAGGATCGGTTAGTTCGCAACGCACACTTCAGTAGCTAACGTAGTTGATTGCCGGGATTCTTCAAAAAATATTAAGAAAATTGGTCGTTTTTTTTACAATCTGCCGGTGGCTAGTTGGGTCAAAAAAATGCGATCACAAACCAAATAGGATCTGCGATCGCTCAATTCAGAGAAAGCTCAATCAAAGGTCTAGACGACTATCCTCGGAGCTATGGCTGAGGGCAAGAGCCTAAACCCCAGTCAACATAAAGATCACGCGGATCGGTATCTCTTAACCAAGTGACAAACCGCTTATAGTCGGCAATATTGTAGATCCCAACACAGCCCGCAGTTCCTGGAGCACTGCGACGATTCCAGTCAATATGAATCTCGATCGCGCTCCGGCGAGTGGTTCCCGGACCTTTGTAGTCCAGCCTCACCGAAACGGGACCGACCCCATTACCGCTAACTGGAAACGTCCGTCCATGATAGTTGTCTCGACCCCCCGCCCATTTCAAATCATGGACATACCATTTCCCTTCTGGTAAAGGCTGCAACGTCATGGGCACACTGTCTGGCCCTTTCTTGAATACCTGGCGACCCGGGGCTCCTGAACAGACATCCAACACATCTTGTCGTTTCCCGTTTTTGAAATATTCCAGTTTGAGCACGAAACAACCCAGCGCTTTTTTATTGGTTTTTGTAAGTCGCAAATAGTTTTTCCCGGGTGTTTCCGCCCCCGCACCGGATTCGACGACAATTGGCGCAGCATCTTTTCCCCAGAGCTTCTCCCAGGTTTTCGGACCCACCAAGCCATCCGCTTGGTCTTCCCCAAAATAATCGGCTTGAAACGATTTAACAGCAGCATCGGTCTTGGGTCCAAATTCCCCTTCCGCTGCCCCTTGGTAATAGCCCAACTCCTGTAAACGCGCTTGCAAACGATGAATATCCTGGTGCACACTTTCGGGCGTATCGTCTTCACTGCCCATGCCAAATTTGAGCAAAGGCGTTTGCAGGGCGGGGATATCTGCGGGGTCTGTCTTTACAATCTGCGCCTTGGGTCTCTCAATGATAGAAATTCGCTCACCCGTTGGTACGGCTTTGCCCGGTACAGCTAAAACAAAGTTTGCCGCATTGGGATATTGTTCTAAAACATCAATTAATTCATTTTTATTGTTCGTCTCTAGGGTCAAAATTTCAACGATATTGGACCCCTTATAGGCCACAATCACGGTTTTATCGCTATCGGCTTCACGGTACCCTTCGAGCCAAGTGACGCTTTCTTGTGCCGATGCTTCTCCTCGCTGGAGTGCCGTGGATTCTTCTCCAACTTTTTCAAACAGTGCTTTCTCTTCTCGCCGCCGATTGGTTAACCCCTGAACGGGTTTTTTCACACCATTAATGGTGGCTTTATTCCACACTAAAAACTGCTCGGCAGCCCCGGTGTAATCCTGCTGATTTAATTTTTTAAGGAGTGTGCTGCCCACAAATGCATTGGGACCCACGTTGTAGCAAAAGGTAACCAGCGCATCAAATTGGTTTTGATTGACTGGGACCGTCACACTTTTATCGACAACATCGGAAAATTCTTCGACATGTAGCTTCAAATAGGCTTCTGCTTCCGACTCGCTGATGATGTCTCCCGGTTTAACTGACTTCCCGTTGGGATAGCGAATGGTGCCGTAGCCAATAGTCCAAATACCAGCAACATCTTGATAGGCTTCATGGCGAAACCCTTCCCACTTCTTTATAAGGTCCAAACAATTCTGTGAAATTTCCATAGTAGTTTCTCGAATTCAGTTTTAATGTTTCGTCATGATGCTTCAAGCCAACTGCGCCATGATTCGGAAAATATAAATGCAACACCCGATTTGCTACAGATTTATCACTATTGACCCAATATTCTCCAGCTGCTTCTCGCGATCGCCCAGTCTTCATCGGTGTTAATCAGTAACACTCGGACTACTGAGTCTGACGTGGAGATTTCAGTATTTTTTGGAGATTGGGCATTGAGGGTTTCATCGAGTTCAACACCCAGAAATGAGAGTCCGGCACAAGTCGCGGTCCGAGTTGCCCCGTGGTTTTCGCCAATACCCCCCGCAAAGATCAGCCCATCAAGACCGCCGAGATCGGGCAAAAAACTTGCGATCGCAGATTGCAGACGGTGAATAAACACGTCGAATGCGAGAACTGCAGCGGGATTTCCGGCTTCTTTTTGACCATAAACGGTGCGCATATCGCCACTGCCGCCCGTCAGACCCTGAAGCCCTGATTGCTTATTGAGAAGTCGATCCACCTCTTCAACGGTTAGCCCCCCTTCTCGCATTAGATACAGAGGGATTGCCGGATCGATGGAGCCGCAACGGGTACCCATAACTAATCCTTCTAATGGGGTAAATCCCATGGTGGTATTGACACTTTGCCCATTTTTAATCGCCGCTAAAGAACAGCCATTTCCTAAATGACAAGTAATTAGACGCAGCTCAGATAAAGGTCGGTCTAAGAGTACGGCTGCCTCTTCTGCACAATATTGATGACTAATGCCATGGAAACCATATCGCCGAATGCCTTGCTCACGCCATGGGGTGGGAAGTGCATAGGTGCTCACTGCCGCGGGCAAGGTGCGATGAAACGCAGTATCAAAAACCGCCACCTGCGGAACCTCGCCTAATAAATTTGTGATCGCATCAATTCCGGCTAAATGGGCCGGGTTGTGATTCGGTGCGAGGGGTATCAAGGCTTCAATGGTGTTCCGAACTGCCGAGGTAATCAAAACTGGCTCTCCGTAACGGTCACCCCCATGGACTACCCGATGCCCCACAACTGTGATTTCAGATAAATCATTCAGGACTTGGGTCGTTCCGGTCGTCAGCGTTTGCAGCATTGACGTGATACCCGGATATTCTGACTTTGCAAGGGTCGTCTTAACCACTTGCCCGTTCGCTTTTATCTTCAGCTCACCCCCTGTCTGGGAGATACTCCAGTCGATGCTAGCTTCCCACAGCGGGTGGGGTGAGTGATCGGGCAGACTCTCACCCAGATCGTAAAGACAGCTTTTTTGACTACTGGAACCCGCGTTCAAAACTAATATTTTCACCCTGACAGACCTCCCCTTTGCGCAAAAACTGATGTGTCCATTTAATGTCCGGCTAGGTCCCGTAATTCGGGACGAATATGACTACGATCGCCTAAACATCTCAGTCGCGGTCCATGCTCCCCAAATTCCACCACGCTCAATGACGCCACCGGCATCCCGATGCGATCTCGGAAACGGCCCACATCAATTCCGAGCAAGCCGCAAATCATAATTCGGATAGTGGCTTTATGAGAGACAATTAGCACGTTGCCATCGCGGACCGTATCTTGAATTTCTTCTAATACTTCGCTACTACGTCTTGCGATCGCAATGCCCGTTTCGCCGCCAGTCGGGGCATTCCAACCAGGGTCAGAGAGCCAGCGAATATAGTCATCATGAAACTGAGCATTGACTTCAGCCGGAGAAAGTCCTTCCCATTTCCCGTAGGCAATTTCTTTGAGACCCGTTCTTAATGCCTGGGTTAATTCGGCCTGTTCACAGACGGGTGTCGCAGTAGCGATAGTGCGTTTCATGGGACTAACAAACGCCTTAGCCCAAGCAAAATCCCCATAAGCAGTGCCAAAATCCGCGGCCATTTGGCTACCAATGGGCGTTAAGTCGAGATCCAACGTCCCGCAATACGTTCCGGACTGGCTGGCGGTGGTTTCGCCATGGCGCAAAAAATAAAGCGTGAGCATGGAGCAAACTCCCAGAGGTGAGTGACAGCTTTAGGATCGATGCCATCGCGGGTAAACCCCGTGAGTTTTCAGATAGTTTTAAGCTCTAAGCGATGCTGTCCTGACACAAAAAAAGAGCCTTGCAATCGCAGGACTCTCTAATTTTTTTAAAATTTCTTTACAGAGACAAGGCTTTAGAGGGAAGACCCCACACCGCTATATGCACCGTAGAAGAAGATTGCAACCAGCGCTAGAACGCCCATACCCGCAATCGTACCTACCATCCAGATAGGAATTTTGCCATTTGCAAACATCGATCGTTACCTCCTGACCGGAAATCTAAACGCCCGGATACTTAGTTGAAGAAATAGCTAGAAAACAGCAGGCCAGTTACAAATACAACGAGTAAACCAAGAAACAAAGACGTTCGGTTTAGCTCGACTGGCTGCTTATTTGGGTTAGTGGGTCTATCTGCCATGGGATGGGTCTCCTCTGTTTGGGGGCCGGTAGTAAAAGGCTAGGCGCTAAGGCTAGGCGCTAGCGTTGGATGAACTGCATTGCTGCGATCGCGCCCAAAAAGAAAACTGAAGGTACAGCGAGCGCATGTACAGACAGCCAGCGCACAGTGAAAAT
>JBCDHF010000152.1:0-10096 GCA_038750375.1 Cyanobacteria bacterium P01_H01_bin.15 | reverse complement strand
GTTTGATTGAATTATTGCAGGTCTCTATTCGTTGAATAGGGGCTTTTTTGTTGTGAAATTTTCAGGAATTTGTGACTTTAGCCTTCCCCAGATATCTTCGGACATTTTTAACTCTGAGTTGCTGAATTTCAGAACGGTATGATGCCAAATCGCCCGCTTCCGAAAGTGATGATTTATGGTGTGGCAATGTCAATGAGTTGAGCTTTTTCTTAAGGCTTTATCTCAATATTTTTGAAAAGCTCAGGGAAACTGCTGTACTTTACAACGGTAATCAGACCAAGGTCTAAACCCGACGGAGATTGACTATACTTCAGCTTTGAGCAGAAACTGGCCTCAAAATGGCAGTTGTGCGGTTGTTTAGTCAGATAGAATTATCATGAAACTCAGTAGACGAGCATTTTTGA
Organism: Cyanobacteria bacterium P01_H01_bin.15; assembly: GCA_038750375.1. GTDB lineage: Bacteria > Cyanobacteriota > Cyanobacteriia > Cyanobacteriales > JAAUTE01 > JAAUTE01. The sequence continues at coordinate 9,692 of JBCDHF010000152.1, read as the reverse complement.
CGGGTGGAACCGCTGCGGTTGTACTCGCAGTCGGGGGCAGGCAACGGACCTCAGCTCAGAACCAAGTGTTGAATCTATATTCGGCGCGTCATTACAACACCGATAATGCGCTTTATACCGATTTCACTAAAGAGACGGGGATCAAAGTCAATTTGGTTGAGGGAAAAGCCGACGCGCTCATCAAGCGAATTGAAACTGAGAAAAATAATGCGAACCGAGCCGATATTCTTTTAACGGTTGATGCCGGCAATCTCTGGCAGGCAGAGAAAGCACAACTATTTCAGCCCATTAGTTCTAGTGCTCTCGAGAGCCGTATTCCCGCAAATTTACGTCACCCGCAAGGATTGTGGTTCGGGTTTTCTACGCGGGCACGGGTGATTATTTACAACCGGGATTTGGTTAATCCAGCCCGACTCTCAACTTACGTAAACCTAGCGGCACCCGACTGGCGGAAAAAGATTTTAATCCGGCCGTCTAGCAATATTTACAATCAGTCGCTGGTGGCCTCTCGCATTGCTGAGCTGGGCGAGCCAGCAACCAAAGACTGGTTAGCGGGTTTGATGGCTAATCTTGCCCGTCCGCCTCAAGGCAATGACACCGGCCAAATCAAAGCTTGTGCGGCGGGTTTGGGCAGCCTTGCGATCGCAAATCATTACTACTACGCGCGACTGTTAGCATCCAGTAACGCCACAGATAAAGCGATTGTCAAAAAAGTTGGCATCTTTTTCCCCAATCAGCGGGAGCAAGGAACCCACTTTAATGTGAGTGGTGGTGGCGTTCTGGCTAATGCCCCCCACAAAGTAGCAGCCGTCAAGTTTTTGGAATATCTGTCCACCCCCAAAGCTCAAGCGTATTTTGCGGATGGAAATTATGAGTATCCTGTGGTGTCGGGTACTCAGCTTTCTCCTGTACTGAAGCAAATTGGCAGATTTAAAGTTGATCCCATTAATGTGTCTGTCTATGGCCAAAACCAGCGTCGGGCGATCGAATTGATGGATGAAGCGGGTTGGGCTTAGACATTTTTGTGACACATGCGAGAGTGCTTTGACATTAAGCAGCTCAAAATTTGAGTGTTCTAAGCGATCTGGCGCAGGCTATATCGCTGCTCGACTTACTCGGAAAGGTCTGCGGCGGGTAGCGTGGTTTCCTTGGCGCTGGCCGCCGCTTCAAGTTGCACCAGTTCAACTTGAACTTCCGAAAGGTCAGCCCGATCCAGAATGACGCGCTTGAGTTCAGCACCGGTTAAATCAGACCCTCGGAGATAGGCCTCGGTTAAGTTGGCCCCAGTTAAGTCGCTGTTTTGAAGATTGGATTCGGTCAGGGCAGTTCCAGTCAGATTGGTCCCGTTTAGATTGGCTCCGCTAAGATCCACGCTATCGAGCAGGGCATTTTCCAGATTTGCGCCTTGTAGGTTAGCGCCCCTGAGATTGGAGCGGTTGAGGACGACCTCCTGCAAGTCTTGACCACTGAGATCCGCATCAGCTAAGTCGCATTCAAGACATTCTCTTTCCGTCAGCAAGCGACTGACAAGATCAATCTCTGGGTCTTCAGTTGAGTTCTGAGCGTTGCAACTAGCGAGAATCAACGCCACAGATAGTAGTAACCAGACAGGGGGGAGGTTGAGCAATTGGACCATGGCTTGAATTCAGTAGAGACTCCGTACAATGCCAAATGACGGTGCATGGCGAAGTCAGCGAAAATAATCGGTTTGTGATCGCAGAAATCTAGGTTTCTGACGGTGGAGTATTGTCGGGAGGACGACTGGGTCTGTCGGGGAGCCAAGCCGCTAGCAGCATACACACAATTCCCACATTGATCCAGACATCGGCGAGGTTGAAGATGGGAAAATTAATCAATCGGAAATCTAAAAAATCTACGACATAGCCAAACAGGAAACGATCTAAGCCATTCCCCATGGCCCCGGCCAAAATAAACCCCAAACCCAGCTGCTCCCATTTGGGCAGTCGTGGGCTAAATAGACCGTAGAACATCAGTCCCAAACTGACCAACAGCGAGAGCCAACGCAACCAGGCCACCCCTCCGGCAAAAAAACTAAATGCTGCGCCATCGTTGGTGACGTAGGTGAAATGAAAAACATTTTCCCAAAGCGGTTGGGTTGTGCCGATCGTCTTGAAGCTGCGGACGATCCAGAGCTTAGTCACCTGATCGCTAATAAATCCTGCGATCGCAACTAACCAAAAATTGAGATTGTTCGAAAATAACTGGCGCAAATTCAAGGCGTTGGTCTCAGGCTGTTAAGGCAGTTTAATACGCTAGCAGCTTACGGGCAAAATAGGCGACCACCGCCACTGCACAACCTAAGGTCAACTGTCCGGGAATGGGATTAACGGAGTAGATTTGAGCTGCCGTGTTGAGGTCAAAGGGTGCACTGCCCCCAAGCCATTGCGGCACATAGTAAAGCCCCGCTAGATACAGCAACCCACAGGCGTGAATGACCAAGAGACCAGCAAACGAGCTAATTGCTAACAGTTCGAGTCGCAGTCGCTCCCCCAGAAACGCCAGCCAGCCACATACAAAGCCGCCGCCAATAAACCCCAGCAAATAGCCGAAACTCGGCTGCTGCCAATAGTCGATCCCGCCGCCTGAGGCAAAAACCGGCAACCAAAATAAGCCCAACAGCACATAGGCAATTTGTGCGATCGCACCTGCGTAACGCCCTGCGAGGCAACCGGTCAGTAGCACAGCCCCAATTTGAAACGTGATGCCCAAAGATGATACCTGGAGCCCCTGTTCCGCCCAGTCCCAAGGCGGATTTACACGAAAAATCTCAACAAAGGTGCCTGCAATAGTCAGCAGCAGACCCACAAGAGACCAAATTAATTCATTAGGGAGAGACACTGCGATCGCCAGTTTTATAGAGACAACAAATATTATTTCAAGCCGAATGGCCTTCGCCAGATTACGTAGGACACCTCTAATTTTGAGTTGTGTAACTCTAGAGCGTTCTGGCACGCAGCCCCCACCATACAAAGGTGGCGTCTGCCATAATCCGCCGTCAGAACACCATTTAACGCTTCAGTAAACGAGCCAAGACTGAGGCAAATCGACTCAATTGCCTGACTCTTGTTGATAGGTGCGTTCTTATAAAGTTCCTATTAAAGTCGCAAAATTTAAATAGCTATTTCCTGCACTGGAGTTTAATCTAGTCAGGATTTTAAGACACATAATCCTGGACAATCCTTAAACCAATTGGGATTGCTGTTCACATTGACTAAAATTTTTGTGCGGAATTGGAGGAGCCATGGTTTTTTACGAATATATAATCTTCGCCAGATCGCTTAGGACACGTCTGATATTGAGTTGCCTAATCCTACAGAGTTTTGGCACGCAGCCGCTCCCTTACGAAGGGGCTGGCTGCTATAAATTTCGTCAGGCCCTGTCTCGAACTACAGCTTGCCTGTCGCTCGGAGCCTTGGCGTTGAGTATAGGCGCATGCAACCCTACCGAACTTCCCGTACCGAGTGAAGACGAAACTGCAGAGAGTGAAAACGTTCTGTCTGGCACGGTAATTGTCGATGGCTCCAGCACTGTTTTTCCGATCACCGATTTGATGACCGAAGAATTCATGCAGCGTAACCCTAATGTCGGAATTATTATTGGGGTTTCTGGCTCAGGCGGAGGCTTCGATAAACTCTGTGAGGGAGACATTGATATTGCGAACGCGTCCCGCCCTATTGGACCGGAAGAAATTGAAGACTGTACTGAAAATGGAGTTGAGTTTGTGGAGTTGCCCATCGCCTTTGACGGTATCTCCGTGGTGATTAATCCGGAGAATGATTGGGCTACCTGCCTGGATGTAGAAGATTTGAGAAGAATTTGGGAACCCGCCGCCCTAGGGAGCGTGATGAGTTGGCATTCAGTCCGGAATGACTTCCCCGACGAGCCTTTATCTTTATATGCTCCGGGTAATGAGTCCGGTACTTTTGATTATTTCACCGAAGTCGTAATGGGCGAAATTGGCAAATCGCGTGCCGATTATGTCGCGAGCGAAGACGACAATGTGCTGGTGCAAGGAGTCCAAACCGATATCGGCGGGCTCGGTTATTTTGGGTTCGCGTACTTTAAAGAAAATGCCGACGCTTTGAACGTGTTAGAAATTCGGAATCCAGCGGGTAGCTGTGTGGCGCCCTCTGCCGAGACCATTGCCGATGGTAGTTATGCGCCCCTATCCCGCCCGCTATTTATCTACGTCAAAAAACAATCCCTTGCCACTAATCCAGCGGTTGCCGCCTTTGCCCAATATCACTTGGAGTCAGCAGCCCGAACCCTAATCGAGGACATTCGGTACGTGGCGCTACCGCAGGGGCTTCAGGAAAAGGTTCGTCGTCGTTTGGACGTGGGCACGACGGGCAGTATGTTCAGTGAGGGCTCGGCAGTGGGAGTCAATATCAGTGACCGGCTTTAGGACTGGTGTGCTTGCCTACACTCGGTATCAATACTCACTGGATTTTCTTGAGAACTCGCCTAAATTTGCTAAAGCCATTAGAATGGTCGCCAATTTAGCAAGGTCCCTGAGCAGTGAACGCATCTGAGCAAGCCCGTAGTCTAGAGATGGCGAGCAAGATTGCCGCTGTCGTGAATCTCTTCAAACAGCAATTTCCCGATGCCAAGTCGGATTTGAAACCTTGGCGTAACGATCCGGATACTCGCGAACAGGTTGACCCAGATTCCATTGATATCGGCTTCCATCTTCCAGGCTGGAGTCCTCGATATCAAGGGCGCAGTATGCTGGTTCAGCTTCGATTCTATGCCGATCCCCTGGAAACCTCACGGCCATTGATTGGCATTGAAATTCTCGCTTTTAACCACAAGGGAGTGGCTTGGCGACTGTCTACCGTCCAAAATTGGGAGATTGGGGGCGATTATTTGCCTGCTCAGGATGTGGGTGAGCGGTTAAAGCAATTTTGTCGGCAGGTGTTTGAAGTGTTTCGTCCTGCCGAGCAAAAGTCGGCATAGGGGTTAATGCTCGCGCCTGGAAATTAGGCGACTCCTAACATGGCTCGCAAAGTAAATCCGATAAAGACGAGGAAACTGATCAAAATCCCAATTAGAGCGGCAATGGATGCCGGATTTTTAAAGAGCGGCCGTAAATAACCAAATAGGGAAAAGAAAATTCCAAAAATAATGGTTAGTAGGAAACGAGGATAGCGGGACGCATTTTCGAAAAATTCTTGCATGGATTTAAATCTGAATTCTTTGGTTCTAGTCTGAGTGCTTGGTGTTTTTTAGCTTTTATTAATTTGATTCTATAGCTTTCGTCAGAGTGCTAAGAAAACCCTAATTCTGAGCTTTCTCATTTCGGTTTGGAATTATTCCTCAGCGATAAAAAGCATAATCAATCTGGTAGGTCAGTCGTCAACTTTGTAAGGGAACGGCTGTGTTCCAGAACGCTTTCGAATTAGAGCACTCAAAATCATAAGTGTCCTAGGGGATTTGGCGAAGGCCATAATACCAACGGTGCCGACGTAAGGAATTTAGACATTTTGGAAACGATTAACTGGGCTTTGCTGATTGGCGGAGGTGCGATCGCAGGTTTGCTGGCAGGTTTATTTGGCATCGGCGGTGGAGTGGTCATGGTGCCAATTTTGGTCAATTTAGGCCTGACGTCTGTGCAAGCAGTTGCAACATCGAGTTTAGCGATCGCAATTATTGCCAGTTCCGGCAGTTGGCAGAATTGGCGCATGGGGTTTCTCAATCCTCGACGGGCACTATTTCTCGGGCTACCGGCCGTGATAACGGCTCAAGTTGGAGTTGCGATCGCAGAAAATTTAGCGGAGTCATGGCTGTTGGTCGCTTTTGGGGGGCTGCTGATTTTGAATATGGTGCTGGCGGGCTGGAGGCGGCAAGTCATCAAGAGGGGCCGGGCCCGGGCATCGATTAAACAGCTGTGGCGAGCGTATTTGTTGATTGGCGGCCTGGTGGGCATTTTGGCGGGGCTATTCGGTGTTGGGGGCGGGGTCATTATGGTGCCGCTGCAAATTATTTTGCTGGGCGAAGACATTAAACCCGCTGTGCGAAATAGCTTGGGGGCAATTGTGATTGCGTCGAGCGCAAGTGCACTGGGCCACGCTGTCGCCGATAACGTGGTTTGGTTAGGTGGAATCGGTCTTGGGCTAAGTGGCGCGATCTCGACGCAAGCAAGCACCCGTTTTTTGCCAAAATTACCCGATGGGTTTGTGGTTTGGGGATTTTATATTTTGATGGGGTTTTTATCTGTAAATACGTTTTTTGAAGCCTGGGAAAAGTTTCAAGGAATTTCCTGATGAGCTGTCTCATCCTGTCGATAAAGTCGGCCGATCAAGCGCCTTTATTATTTAGGCGATTGGATTGTCCGAAGCCTTTACAGCGTTAGGTTCTTGATCGCGGATGAGATCAACAAAAAAGGTTTCCAAAGACGGACGATCTCGTTTGATACTGACCAGCTCAATATTGAGTTCGGGCAAGGCTGCCAACAGCGCCGCCGGTTCTTGCCGAAGTTGACCTTGCCAAAAGTGACCGTCTAGCTCCGGTTTGACCAGCCAAGGTTCGAGTTGAGCTAAGGTGCCGCCTTTCAGAATGACCTGATAAGCCTCAGTTAGCCCCAATAGTTCAGTGAGTGAGCCGCTACACAGCAGTTTCCCTTTCGACAAAATGGCTATGCGATCGCAAATGGTTTCGACGTCGCCGAGGATATGAGAATTAAAGAAAATGGTTTTACCTTGGGTTTGCAGGGAGCGGATGATTTCTCGGACTAGATAGCGTCCTAAGGGATCGAGCCCGGACATGGGCTCATCTAAAAACACAATGTCTGGATCGTTAATGATGGCTTGGGCGAGTCCGACCCGTTGGAGCATGCCCTTGGAATATTGGCGCATCTGCTTATTGGTTGCGGCACTTTGAGCCAATCCCACCATGTCTAGGAGTTCGGGGATGCGTTTGTCGAGCTGGCTACGGGGCATTTGGAAGAGACCCCCGATAAACGATAGATATTCCCAGGCAGTCAGACGATCCGGGTAATAAGCATTTTCGGGTAAATAGCCAAGGTGTTCTTTGGTTTTGCGATCACCAAAGGGTTTTCCGAGTACAGTTCCCTGTCCGGTGGAGGGTCGCGCAATACCCAGCAAAATTTTCAGGAGGGTCGTTTTGCCAGCGCCATTGGGACCCAGTAACCCAAAGGTCTCGCCACGATGAATGGTGAGGGAACAGTTTTGTAGGGTGATGAGCTTTTTATTGAGCCAGAAACCGGTGCGATAGGTTTTGCCTAACCCTTGGGTGCTAACGACGACCTCAGTGGACGGCTCTGTCGATACAGAAGGCAACGCACTCATCATTTGTTTTTTTACAGCAACAACTTTAATCTCGTTTACTCAAGATACCCATTTTGGGGAAAGCAATAAATTCAGAACGCTCTAAGTTTTAGCTTTTATGCTGCACATAGAATTTCACAACCATCATTTTATGAGGCATCACTTCCATGGCTATGCGGAACCGTCGAGTTTGGGGGCTATTTATTCTGGGAATTGCGATCACAATTGGGATCGTGACGGCGTCATTGTGGGGAGAACCGCAGGAGTTAGTTCAGGCTCAATCGGTGCCCATGGAGCAGGAAAATCAGATGCGCGCCTTTGATACCTCACAGTTGGACCGTATTCTACGCGAAGAGGTGCCGGCGGTGGCTCGTCAGGGTAATCAGTGGCAGCTAGTTTATCAAAATCGACCCATTTTGGTGTTTGCCGATCCGGAATCAAATCGTATGCGCATGCTCTCGCCGATTGAGGCGGAAGATCTGGTTGCTGACCAGATCGTCAAAATGATGGTGGCGAATTTTCATACTGCTTTGGATGCTCGCTATGCATTTGCCCGCGATGGCAGTGTAGTTTCCCTGTATTTGCATCCTTTAAATTCTCTGCAAACTCAAGACCTGCTGTCTGCATTAGCCCAAGTCGCAGAACTGGCAAATACCTTTGGGACAACCTACAGCAGCAGTGACATGTCATTTGGCACCGGTGAACGGGAAAGGGCAAACCCTGTTCCCAGCGGCGGCGGCGTTATCTAGCGGTTCACCGGCTAGAAGTTTCTGCGATTGCAAAGAGTCTGGCTATTTTAGAGTTCATCAAGTCTTGTAAGCACAGGAACTCGGCTCAAACACCAACCTTCTGAATAAGAGATTGAACTACGAACCGGGTTTGGAAATGGGCGTTACTGGATTTGAACCAGTGACATCCTGCTTGTAAGGCAGGCGCTCTACCGCTGAGCTAAACGCCCGTGCTGAAATAATTTAGCACAAAGTTCGCAGCGATCACTTGTGTTGCTCAAATTTCCCGTTTTTATGCCCTCTGGCCGCACCCATGATCGCATCACGCTGCTTTGTTTACCGGCTTTCACGGCTTTGTGCTGGTGGGGTTTTAAGGATGCTCGTTACGCTCTACTCGCAGGGAGCGCATTTTTATTCAGCGGGTTAATGTTTGGGCCAGATCTCGATATCCATTCTCAGCAATACAAACGCTGGGGTCCGTTGCGCTGGCTGTGGCTGCCTTATCAAAAACTGCTGCGTCACCGTTCCTTATGGTCCCATGGGTTTTTAGTCGGGACTTTGGGACGAATTCTCTATTTGGGTTTCTGGCTGATGTTGGGACTTGGGGGTGGACAGTTAATCTATAGCTGGCTCACTAAAACGCCCTTATTGAATGTTGGATTTCAGCAGTTGCGACCCTTGTCAGAGGAGTTGAGAGCAGATGCGATATCAATTTGGCTAGGCTTGGAAACCGGTGCCATGAGCCATTCTCTGAGCGATTGGGTGGTGTCGTTTTATAAAAAGCGACGAAAAAAAAGTAACCGTTCAGTTCGATAAAAGGGAACGTATAGCAGTCGCCATCTTTGTAAGGTGGAGGCTGCGTGCCAGAACGCTCTAGAATTAGGCGGCTTAAAACCAGAAATGTCCTAAGCGATCTGGCGAAGGCCATACAAGCGGGTTTTCTGACTCGTCTATTTCACGAGTTGTCTGCTGTGAAACTGAGCGTAGCGACCATTTTGCGCCAGTAACTGCTCATGGGTACCCATTTCTAGAATTTGACCAGCTTCCATAACAACGATTCGGTCAGCTTTCTGAACCGTGGCTAAGCGATGGGCAATGATAAAAACAGTGCGGTTGGTGACGATATTTTCTAGGGCTGCCTGCACCAACGCTTCCGATTCCACGTCCAATGCTGAGGTCGCCTCATCCAAGATTAAAATCTCCGGATCACTGAAAATAGCCCTTGCGATCGCAATGCGTTGTTTTTGACCGCCGGAGAGCTGAGCCCCCCGTTCACCCAAATAGCTGTAATAGCCTTGGGGTAATTTACTAATAAATTCGTGGGCGTTAGCGGTACGGGCTGCGGCTTCAATTTGAGGCAGCGGGGGATTAAGCTGACCAAACGCAATATTTTCGGCAATGGTCCCCGAGAAGAGCAGCGTATCTTGAGGCACGATGCTAATCAAGGAGCGCAAGCTATGCAGCGTAACCTGCTGGATATCGGTACCGTCGATCAGAATCTGACCCACTTGTGGATCGATAAAGCGAGGAATGAGATTAATTAAGGTGGTTTTGCCCGCCCCAGAACTGCCGACCAGTGCCACGGTTTCCCCAGGGTGAATGCGCAAGTTGATATTTTTGAGCACCGGCACATCGGGTTTATAACCAAAGGAAATCG
>JBCDHF010000151.1:0-10110 GCA_038750375.1 Cyanobacteria bacterium P01_H01_bin.15 | reverse complement strand
GGCCTCCAGTCCCAAGGGAGCTCGCACCGAGAACTGCAAATCCACCAAAGATCCCGAATTAACGACCAATGACCCTTGCTTAGACAGAACGCCCAACGCCCGTAAATCAACAGTCAGAAAAAGCTGCTCCTGCTGCACCAATCCAAAATTACGATCCTGCAGCTGTAAATTGGCCGATAATTGCAAAATTTCGAGGGCAGGGTCAGCGGCAGACGGCTCAGCGCTCTCAAAAAACTGATTAAACCGCTCACTCAATTCAGCAGTGTTGCTAAAGGGAATCGAGACCGTTAAAACTTCGGGCGAAGAATGTTCCGTTCGTCCTCCTAGGGCCTTGGCTCTTCGCTCCAAACTTCCCAGCCACTGGTCGGCTTCGACCTGACTAAAGCTGGTGAGTTGTTTGCCGAGCTGGATTTCCTGAGTAAACTCACCTTGGTACGGACTACTAAAATTTAACCCCACGTCATAGCGAACACAGCCACTCAAACCGAATACACAACACCCAATCAAGGTATAGATTCCAAATTTCCGGAAAATCCCCTGCCACATCTCGCCTTAAATCCCTTGCTATGGGTCAAACCAATCTTAAAGGGTGTCAGAAATTCTAGGGTTGTTTGTTAAGCTGCCGCCAATCAAGCGGAAGCTCGGGCAGCAGGTATAAGGGCATTTCCTCTTGAGTTAAGAATTGAGCATAAATCGAAAACTGCCCAGTTTCGGCGGTATTGACTGCATTTGGCGCCGCCAGATGGGCATGCAGAAAAGCTAAACTCAATGCCTTTACATAGGCTCGAGCGATGGCAGGGTCTGGACCAATAACCCCTTCTGGCAAAGGAATATCATCGGCAGTACTATCCAAAGTAGAAAAATGGCTGCCTTTTTCCAACAACATTAAATATTTATCTTGACTCCCTAACCATTCAAACGGACGGACTTGTTCTGGAATTGCGGGTGCGATCGCATCTTGAGTACTGGCAATAATCAAAGCAGGAATCTTCACTCGCGCTAGTTCTTGAGGACCCAAGATCGCATTCGCCACTGGGTTAATTGCGACGATGGCACGAAGTCTAGACTCTCGGGATTCCAGGGATTGAGGCGCCAACTCCAAAGCCAAACATTGCAAAGATAGCGACAGATTAAAAAAACGCTGTGTTGCCTGACATTCAGCCTGCAGTCGCAGCTGATTAATACCCGCCCCGGCTAACGCCAACGCGGTGTAGCCCCCAAAAGACTGCCCAATTACTGCAACCCGCTCAAAGTCCAGGGTTTGCTCGTAATGTAAAGAAAGCCAATCCCACACCATATCGATATCCCAGGGACGATCTAGAAATTCCGCAGGACGAGTCGCTTCAGCGCCCAATCCCTGCAGCAAATCAGCAACCTGCTCATCGTTACTTCCCACATGCTCCACTACCGCGATCGCAAATCCATGGGAGACCAGATGGGATGCCAAATATGCAAACGTCTCCCGATTGGACCCAAGACCGTGGGAAATAATCACAAGGGGAACAGCAAGCCCTTGGCTTTTCAAATGAGGTATATACAAATCGAATGGAATTCGTCGCTGACGAGCAGAATCGCGTAGCTCGTAACTCGTTTTTAAATGGTTAAATACTCCGGGTTGGGTTAGTTGGAGAGCAGCATCCCGAATACGGTTGAAATCACCGGATTCCTCTGCAACGACCCGCAAAGCATGAGCTTCGGACTGGGCTTTTGCCAACGCCAACACCTGGTCCGTTTCTTGAATCACAGTTGCGATTTCCGTAAACAAGGCTAGCCCTTGCGCCGTATCCAGACGAACGGTGTCAGTTGGTAAGTTATCCAAAAAATTCAGCACATTAAACCCAGCCGGCTCGGCAGCCCCTAAAATCAAACCGGATCTAAGGGCAAAAAAGCCAGGATTTCCAGCACCAGTTCGGACAATCTGCCCAGCCCGTGACAACAACAATTCTCCCTGACTCGAATATAAGAAGTTAGCCATAGCCAAGGGGGTAATCGGCACCGAGCGGGTTAACGCATCTTGCAGTAACAGTCGCTGTGGCGGAGGCAAATACGTCAAGTAATTTCCCAATGACCTAGAGACTTCTCCCGTTTGCGCAAACGTCACTAAATCTGAGAGCGCAATTTCAAACTCCAGCGGACCGAAATTGAAAATCAATCGCTCCGCCGCGATCGCCCCCGATATCCAGCCAAGACCGAGTAGTATCCCGAACCCCGTCCCAAACCAGCCAACTCGCATATTATTCTCCCCATCCCTTTTACGATCTCGGTCAAATAGGCTGCACTCACTGTCATATAATGAAAGCCCATTTACAGAACAGACCCAATCGGGCGAATTAACGCTCAAAGCTATGTTGACCCTTGCAGGCCAAGATTTCCTAAGAGTTACAGACTACGATGCTTCGAATATCGCGGCACTTATCAATTTAGCCGCCGAGCTCAAAGCTGGACAGGTACGCTATCGGACGGAAAAAACCTTAGGACTTCTTTTCTACAAGGCCTCAACACGCACCCGCGTGTCCTTCTCCGTCGCGATGCATCAACTGGGGGGGCAGGTCATAGACCTTAACCCCAAAGTCACTCAGGTAGGTCGAGGAGAACCGATTGCCGACACAGCCCGCGTTCTGGATCGCTACCTAGACATTTTGGCCATCCGTACGTTCGCGCAAACGGATCTCGAGCAATTTGCCAGCTACGCTCAAATTCCAGTTATCAATGCTCTTACCGACCTCGAGCATCCCTGCCAAATTTTAGCTGACTTGCTAACCGTCCAAGAAAACTTTGGTAGCTTAGCTGGTCGCACCCTAACCTATGTTGGAGATGGTAATAATGTTGCTCACTCCCTCTTGCTAGGCTGCTTGCTCCTGGACATGAACGTTCGCATCGCTACTCCGGAAAACTACCAGCCCTTACCCCTAATTTTGGAGCAGGCCCAGACACTGGTAACCCGCCCCGATCAGCTGCTGGTTACTCAAGACCCAGTTGTGGCCGTCGCCGACAGCCAAGTCATCTACACAGACGTGTGGGCCAGCATGGGACAGGAAGACCTCGCCTCAGAACGACTCCCAATCTTCAAGCCGTATCAAGTGAATAACGCATTAATGCAAGCTGCGGCACCTGACTGCATTTTTCTACATTGCCTTCCTGCTCATCGCGAAGAAGAAGTCACAGACAGCGTCATAGAAGGACCGCACTCTCGCGTCTGGGATCAAGCAGAGAATCGGATGCATGCTCAGAAAGCTCTTATTATTAGCTTGTTAGGTCTGAAGCCAGCGTAAATACTCATCAGACCAATCGAAAAATCGGCACCGTCATAATTAAGAAACACGGTCATAAACCGACAGGGCGATAGAATCAACCGAATACAATGACGCGACTTCCCGCATAGTCGGAGACGTCCCCTGAAATATCTTTGCTCGGCAAACCTCGTTAAAATCAGGAAAAGACTAGGCACACATAATGATTCCAACCGTTATTGAATCCTCCGGCCGTGGCGATCGCGCCTTTGACATTTATTCTCGGCTCCTTCGTGAAAGAATTGTCTTCCTCGGTCAACCGGTAACCGATGAACTCGCCAATTTAGTGGTAGCCCAACTTCTCTTTCTCGAAGCAGAAGACCCAGAGAAAGACATCTACCTCTACATCAACTCCCCCGGTGGGTCCGTCTCGGCAGGACTGGGCATTTTTGACACGATGAACCAAGTAGGCCCAGACGTCTCAACCATTTGTATTGGCTTGGCTGCAAGTATGGGCGCATTCTTACTCTGTGCGGGCGCCCCCGGAAAGCGGCTTAGCCTACCAAACTCACGCATCATGATTCACCAGCCGTTGGGAGGAGCCCAGGGGCAAGCAACAGACATCGAAATTCAGGCGAAAGAGATCTTATATCTCAAATCCCAACTCAACCAAGTACTAGCGGAGCGAACCGGACAGCCACCAGAGCGAATTAAAGAAGATACCGAGCGCGACTTCTTCATGTCTCCATCCGAAGCGAAAGAGTATGGGCTAATTGATGAAGTCATTGAGCGGCGTCCTAGCCTAAGTCAGCCGCCCGTCCCAGTCAGCTAGCCAAATTGTTAATGCGCTGAGTTGGCATCCTTAGGCTGCCGACTGTTGCTTCAAATAGTCTAGAAATTCCAGCAGTTCTCCGTCAGACAGCAGCTGCCTGGAACGCTTGCCGTAAGTCTGCAGCAAATGGCGGCGGCCCTGATCAGCCGTCCAGCTTAGGCGTTTCATCTCAATGTTAGTTTGAGCAATAATTTCAGAAAAATCAATCGGCTCCGATGTTAAGAGGCTGGATGGCGACTCCAAACTGGAGCGAGCAACTTGCGAAGCCGCCAACAAGCTATTTGCAGATTGCGCCTCGTCAGAAATGTTTGCGGGTACCGTTGACTCAGGTGGCTGATTAGACTCGGATATAGACGAAGAGACAGGCGTCAGCATCGATTCGGGCACAGATGTCGGCTCGTCTTGCGACTCTACTTCAGAAAATAGGGGTGGCTCACCGATTTCAGCCGGAAATGGAAGCGTACTCTCAGCCGCAGAATAGCTTTTCGCCGTATCTATCGGCACCGAAGAAGACTTAGACCCGAACTGATTTGATTCCAAAGAGTCCTCAGGAATAGCAGTTGCGGCTACAACTTTTCCCGCTGACGTTGGCTCCTGGATGCTGGAATCGGTCAAATCATTAGAGGGACTGGTAACCGCCGCCGGATGCGACGAGATAATTTCTTCAGAGGAATTGAGCAGTTCGAGCAATGAGAGTGCTCGCTCCCGCGCCCGATCTTCGGCCAGTTCCAGAGTGTGACCGGAGCCTAACCCGGTCCCTAAAATACATTCTTCTATAGAAATAATTACCTTCACCAAGAAGACACCCTGTTTATGTCCCAAATAGTCGCTAACAAGGCACCCTTTTGGATATTGACGACGAAACTCATTCAGCATAAGCCCAACTTCACAGACACAACCCAGTCACATAGTACATCTGCTCATAGCCAGTGCAACACTAGCAAGAAAATATTAACTGTCTGCTGAATAACCCTGAAGCGATTACAATAGGCAATGGCTTATTCGGTCACCAGACAGGAACCGTCCGAATATAAGCTAACTTGAGACCCACTGGGGCCGATAAAGCAGGGAACTATAGCTGCGATGTTTGCTTTTTCCCTATTTAACTAAGTGTAACGCGTTGCAGTCTCAACTAATCCTGGATAAAGCTGTTGAGATTAATTAAACGTTTCGCAAAGTGATTGGTAACCAGTAGTTCAAATTATGGCACTGACGAATGAAGGTAAAGTACGTCATTCATAGCGTTCTTCCTGCATCCAGTATTAGTTCTTTGCCCGTTCAATAGTGGTTCTTGTTTCTTGAAATCTCTTCACGTTTAGGAAAAATTCTTGATGAAATTTTCAATTGCTGCACTAATGTCTCATTTTGAAGCAGACAAGCTAGTAGCTGCTAAATACTTAGAAAAACGTCTGGATTGCCAAACGCCCGAAGATATCAGCAAGTTACAAATATCGTTAGATGCCTTGGAACAGCGGAAAATCTTGCTCAAGGAGCGTGGAAAATATCGTCGCAATGAAATGGCTGATGTCGTGGAAGCGAAACTCCGGTGCTCGAGTAAAGGGTTTTGCTTTGCCATTCAGGATGACGATGCCGCAGAAGATATCTATATTCGCGAATCCCATTTAAGTTATGCCTGGAATGGTGATCGCGTTCTGGTGAAAATTATTAAGGAGGGGAGCCGTCGACGCTCTCCCGAAGGGGAAGTTCAATTGATTTTAGAGCGCGCAAATCCTTCATTGCTAGCGCGCACTCTCAAAAAGGATCAAAATTATCGAGCGCTCCCCCTAGACGATCGTCTCCTATTCGAAATCGATTTAATTGACCCGATAGAGACGCTTGAGAACGCCGATAATCATCTGGTACATGTGTCCATCACCCGTTATCCTCTGGGGAAACATCTACCTCAAGGCAGCATTACAAAAGTATTAGGAAGTGATGCAGAAGCAGCCGCTGATACAGATATAGTTGTCTGTAAACATGATCTCTCCCAAGTCTTTTCAGATAAATCAGAAGCGGCAGCTCAGGAACTTTGTCAAAGTTGGCCATCACCGAACAGAGAGCATCGTTATGACCTCAGAGAGTTTGCTACCCTAACTTTTTGTTCTGCATCATCAAATGCGGATGAGCAACAAGCCCCCATCATTGAGAATGCGTTTTCTTTAGTTAGAGATGGCGATGATTGGCAGCTTGGCATTCATATTATTGATGTTGCTAGCTACGTTGATATTGATTCTCCACTAGAAGAAGAAGCTGGAGAGCGTGGGACCAGTATTCACTTGGGTGAACGTAATCTCCCCTTATTTCCATCATCTTTGCTGGAAAAATTATCTCTTAAAACCGATCAAGACTTCCTCGCTCATTCTGTGATCCTGACATTAGATCGCAATGGCGGCATTATTGAATTCAGTATTGTACCCAGCATCATTCAAGTTGATCGCGCATTTACCTATACAGAAGTTCAGGATCTTCTAAATGGCAATAACAACGATGAGCTCGAACCGCCATTGCTTGAATTATTAAATGATTTATTTTTTAAACTGGCACCTTTAGTAAAAGTGCAACGATTACAACGGGGCGGCTTTGAAATCACCCTTACTGACGAAATCCTTCCTACACTAGATGAAGGACGTTGGGGCGTAATCGTCAATGATCCACAACAGCCTATTCGCACATTACTTTCAGAATTGGCTATCCTAGGTGGCTGGGCAGTAGCCCAACACCTCCAAGGCTTAGGTGTACCCGCAATCTATTGCACTCAACCTCATCCTGATTGGGATCAGTTAGACGATCTCCTAAAATTAGTTAACAATATAGGTCTAGATTTTCTGTGGGATCCTGAGGCAGAAACTCGGCCCCAAGACTATCAACAGCTAGTACAAGCGATCTCGACAGCCGAGTCTGCGTCAGTTCTCAACTATCTACTTAAGTCAACGCTGCATTCAGTACGCTACACGACTCGCCCCTGTCCCCATTTTGGCTTAGCCTATTCCGATGGATATGTTCACTGTTTATCCCCGCTTCAGCGCTACGGCGATCTCTTTATTCAACGCGTGCTCACTGCCGTCTTTGAACATGGCCGTGATCGTCGCCATGCCAGAACAAAAGTGGGTGTTGATCTGACCAGCAGCGTTTGTTATGACGAAATTAACTGGAATGTTTTGCCCCCTTCGCTGCAGAATCTGTTTGAAGAAGTATTACAGCCAGCTACTCAACACCTTAATGATCGAGAAAAAGTAGCAGAGGATGCAGAATCTGATTTGATTGGTTTGAAAAAATCAGAGCTAATGAAAGCACGTATCGGACAAACCTTTTTCGGACTCATTACAGGCGTACAATCCTACGGTTTTTTTGTCGAAATTGAGGACTTACTGGTAGAAGGATTAGTCCATGTCAGTTCTCTTAAAGACGACTGGTATGAATTCCGTTCTCGACAGAGTTGTTTGGTTGGCCGTAAAAATCGATTGGCCTACAAACTGGGTGATCGCGTGGAAGTAGAAGTTAAGAGCGTTGATTATTACCGTCAACAAGTTGACCTGGCTACCACAAATGATGGCAATGTCATCGACGAGGATGACTTGACTGAAAAATCGGAGCAGTTGAATTGACGATCCAATAGGCTGATGATTAAATTACCCGGTTTAAATTTGGGTTCTCAGAGTAAATTGATAGTCTCCACCAGGTTCTAATTGATAATCGTGCCTTTCGAGAAAGCGATTAAGAGGTTCTAAAATTAGCGCACGTCCCAAAGAGGGTTGAATCCGCAACGTTCCTTGCCGAAAGCACCATTGAAAGCGCCACTCGTAGTCTGAAGCAGTCACTTCGCCATCTAGTTGTCCCCGTTGCCAAGATTGGCGGGTGATTCGAACATACGCAGTTGTCTGGGGAAGAGAACTCACAGCAGCTTTTAAAAATTAATAAATTACGGCTCAACCTAGCAAAATCGACTCCAGTTTGTCAGTCACTCGATCTACAAAGAAGATTAGTATAAAGAAAATTTTTGATATTTAGCCGATAGTTTTTTTGTCTGCACCATCTCCACACCCAGACTATCCTTCTACAGACTGTGAGCGGGCTTGGTCGGGACTTAGAGCACTCCAGAGTGAACTAAATTATCAGCAGGCTCAGCAAGCGCTTCGCCATCTGCTTGATCGAATTGACCTTACTCAAAGAGAGCGCCGAGGACTTGAACAAGATATCGATCGCCTTTCCTTAGCTTTGGACAAACTAGACCAGTCAGTTGTTCAGATTGCGGCCTTTGGTCTGGTGGGTCGCGGAAAATCATCCGTTCTAAATGCTCTCATCGGTCAAGATATTTTTGAAACGGGTTCTTTGCACGGGGTCACAAAAAATATTTCCCAGGCTGACTGGCAACCAGAAACTCTCTTCGACCTTGAACTTCAGCGTGCAAGTTTTAGCGAACAACAGATCCAAATTCAGTTAATCGATACGCCAGGTTTAGACGAGATTGGAGGCGAGTCCCGCGCCATTCTAGCCCAGCATATTGCCACACAAGTCGACCTTATTCTGTTTGTAATTGCTGGAGACATCACTCAAGTTGAATTTTCAGCTCTCAGTCAACTCAGAGAGGCCGGAAAACCGCTCTTGTTGGTCTTTAACAAGATTGATCAATACCCAGATATAGATCGACAACGAATTTATCAAAAACTTTGTGATGAGCGGGTAAAAGAGCTTCTCACTCCCAGCGAAATCGTTCTAGTGGCAGCATCTCCCCTATTGACCATTCCAGTACTTGCACCCGACGGTTCTAAACGGTTTCAGCGAAAGCGGAGTACACCGAATATCAGCACACTTCAACTTAAAATTCTCGAACTTCTGGCTCAGGAGGGAAAATCCTTAGTCGCCCTTAACTCTATGCTCCTGGCAGCCAATGTTAGTGAACAAGTGTTAATGCGAAAACTTGAAATTCGCGAGCAAGCTGCTAACCAACTTATTGATCAAATCAGTTTGACCAAGGCATTAGCGGTCGCCTTAAATCCAGTGACCGTAATGGACTTGTTTTCTGGCGCGATATTTGACGTAGCCATGATCCTCAAACTTTCTCAGCTCTACGGCATAAATATGACCCATGCCAACGCTATTTCACTTCTCCAAAAAATTGGGCTTGCCATGGGCAGTATTAGCGCAGGAGAACTGCTGGTCACACTCGGCTTTAGCTCATTGAAAGGTCTACTTGGAGCTGCCATTCCCGCATCAGGCGGACTCTCATTCGTCCCTTACCTATCCGTTGCCATAACCCAAGGGTCAATTGCTGGCGTATCTACTGCGGTGATCGGTCAAATTACCAAAACGTACCTAATTAATGGGGAAACGTGGGGACCGGACGGACCCCACGCAGTCGTACAAAATATCTTAAATTCCTTAGATAAGACGTCAATTTTGCATCGTTTAAAAGCCGACTTACAAACTCGTCTACTTAGCCCCAACACCCCAGTAGTTAAGCCGTTGGACCGTTAAGACCACAGTTTTTTTATATTTCAGCAAACCCCCGCCATTGGTGGCGTTCCCAGCCTCTGATAGACTTTGGAGTGAACAAATTCAAGAATTGCTTCAGCTTTTGCAAGCACTGGGAGGAATCACGTGGAAAGCACTCTGGGTTTAGAAATTATTGAAGTTGTCGAGCAAGCCGCGATCGCATCCGCCAAGTGGATGGGAAAAGGAGAAAAAAACATTGCAGACCAAGTGGCAGTTGAAGCCATGCGCGAACGCATGAATAAGATCTACATGCGCGGACGCATCGTTATTGGAGAAGGGGAACGCGATGAAGCTCCCATGCTCTACATTGGCGAGGAAGTGGGTATTTGCACTCAACCAGATGCCAAAGAGCTCCATGGGCAGCAGCTGCCCGTCGGCCGTCAACGACAGCCCGCGAAGCTTTACGCGCTTCTGGATGCGGTGCCCAAAGGGGCCCCACACTGCGAAGTCAACGTAAGGGGGCCCCCACCCACGCAGAAGCTCTTGGAGTGCGCTAAGCTGCTCCAAGATGAGTTCCTCGTGCGGAGCGGGGGCCCCGGCCATGAGGTTATTGAG
>JBCDHF010000150.1:0-10181 GCA_038750375.1 Cyanobacteria bacterium P01_H01_bin.15 | reverse complement strand
GTTGACCTAAACAAAACGTTGAAATATTTCATTAGGCATGCAACGCGGCATTAAGTTTATTGGCTCTATTCAGTTAGCAGTACCGTTGCTGTGCATTATTGGCAGCATTCTAATTTGGGCGACTTTTTACGAAGCGGAGGTTGGCACTGCAACTGTTCAACGTCTGGTCTACAAAAGCCCTTGGTTTGGAGCCTTAATGTTTTGCCTGGCTTTGAATTTGGGCTTTTCCGCTATGTCCCGCTACCCTTGGCGCGGAGCGAGAAAAATTGGATTTGCGCTAACTCATCTTGGGCTAATCATTTTAATCGCCAGTAGTGCCGCCGTCATTCATTTAGGTTTGGAAGGGATGCTGCTGGTGCGAGAGCAGCAAGGCGCCCAAAATCAAATACGGGTCGAGGGTGAGCTGCTTGAGATATTGCAGGCTGATGGTGAATTGCTCCAGGCCGATCTGTTTGTTAATGGTGAGGGGGAGATCGTTCCTGATACGGTCGGAAAATTTAATCTATCTGATTATCAAGCCAACACTATTAAAACGACAACGTTCAATAATGATGCACGCGTTGAAAATCCTGCCGTTCAGATTCAACTAAAGAGCGAACGGATGGGGCAGTCCGTAGAGCGCTGGTTAGCGTTTTCTCCGCCTAGCTATGCCCAAACAACGCTGGGACCAGCGGAACTATCTTTCGTCATGGCACAGAATAAGGCTGATTTAGATCGTGAGCTGGTGCTTCCCAGCATTGGGACAAGCCAAGGCGTTGGCGATTTGCAGCTTGTCTGGGGAGAGCAGGTACAGACCCTGCAACTAGATTCAACGTTTCCTCAATCTTTTGATATTGGTCAAGACCGCAGGTTAACAGCTTTAGAGTTTTGGTCCGATTTTCGTCTTGATGCAGACGGTCAACCTGCTAGTGCTTCGACACAATTTAACAATCCGGCTTTATTGCTTGAGGCCAGTACCCCTGCGGGTCGTGAGCGCTGGTTTCTTTTTGGAGAAGGATTTGAAGCGGTTAGAAAGGTAGTTAATGGTGAGCGGATTAGTGATTTGAATCTGAAATTAACGGTCACGCCACCGCCTGCTGATGCCTATTTCCACGTAATTGCTGATCCTCAAGGTGATTTATTTTACGCAGCGAAGTCTTCTCAAAATTTTGAGAGTGGCCCATTAAACATTGGTGACACCATTACCCCGGGCTGGGCTGATTTCCAAATTGAGGTCATCGATGTCTTAGATCATGCCCAAGTGGAGCGGAAAATTACGGTTGCAGATCCTCAAGAGTTTGCCGGTGTTCCCGCTTTGAAACTAGAGTCCCCGGAACTATCTCCAACTTGGTTGAGTTGGGGTGAAGCCACTGAAATCTCGACTCCGAGCGGCTCTCTCTTTGCGGTCTTTAGCCCTAAAGTCGTTGAATTGCCTTTTGCGATCGCGTTGGAAGATTTCATTGTAGAGCGCAATGAAGGGTCTGAATCAGTGGCGATGTGGACCAGCCAGATTCGAATTGAAGATCCGGCTCACACTGTCAGCGAAGAGCGCAAGGTGTGGATGAATCATCCTACTTGG
Source organism: Cyanobacteria bacterium P01_H01_bin.15 (assembly GCA_038750375.1). Classification (GTDB taxonomy): domain Bacteria; phylum Cyanobacteriota; class Cyanobacteriia; order Cyanobacteriales; family JAAUTE01; genus JAAUTE01. Next base: position 8,623 of record JBCDHF010000150.1, on the reverse strand, counting down.
TATCGAGGTTGGAAGATTGCGCAAGCATCCTGGAATCCGGGCGATTTGAGTCAATCAACTTTGCAAGTTAAGCGAGAGCCCGCCTGGGTCACAAGTCTGACTTGGCTAGGTTCGGCCTTAGTTATCGGTGGGATTGCTGTGATGTTCTATGGACGAGCGTTGAGCAAGAAGTTGCAGCGAGCGTTAACGGTATCTTCTGATGAGGGTGAAATGATTGATGCCCCAGCTTTGCAGGCATCCCCTAATAGTTGAAGCTTTGAATTAAATGGTTTCAAACCAACAGAATTGAATTTTTATTCAATGCTTAACTACCGAGGCTTTTCCTCTTCTCAATAAAATTATTTTTCGAGAGGAATATACAGATCAAAATACTTTTTTTACTCACTGGAACTGGACAATTTTAAATTCATGAATATCGGAAAATTTATCTTAGGAATTTGCCTTGGATTAATTATTTTATTAGTCCCATTCGATCAATTTACAACTGATTCTTTAGAGTCACTAAAAACCCTAACGGTTCAGTTAGAAGGGCGTAAGAAGCCATTAGATACAGTGGCACGGGAAACCGTCACTGAAATTCATGGCAGACCTACTTTTACCGATAGTTTCGGTCAAAAGCTGGACTATTTCTCCACGTATTTATCACTGTGGCTGAACGATCGAGACTGGAATGAAGAGCCCTTTGTAATGGTCAACTACCGACCGCTTAAGATGGCTGTTGGGCTGCCGGTAGAGAAGAAGTATTTTACCTTTCAAGAGCTGGTCACCAATCCTCAGCTCAATGACCTGGTTAGTCAAGCTCAGCGGAACCAAGCTTTGGATCAAAGCCTGACTCGCGATGAGCAAGAAGCGCTGACCATTGCCGACCGCCTGGCATTGGTTATTCAGACTGTCGGTAGTGAAAGCCTCCCGCTTGTCCCCCACCCCAGCAATCCTCAAGGCAAGTGGCTTGGCGTCGGCAATGCCGATAATTACTATTCCGAAGCGCAAGTTCAAAAGCTGCAGGCTGAATTCCTAATTCTCAAGACCCTTTACCAGCAAGCACCTTCCGATCGAACCGCCTTGGCAGAAGAGGGAGCAATTTGGCACCAGACGTTAGTGGGTCTTAGCCCCAACGTCTATCCCGCTACTGAAGTAATGTCTCGGGAGACTCGTTTTAATAGCCTGCACCCTTTTCGTAAAGCTTGGATGCTTTATGGCGTCGCTCTGGTTGTCATGATTCTGGCGCTTGTGATCGCAAAATTTCAGCTTTACTGGACCTCACTTGGTTTTTTCACGACTGGCATTGCGATTCAAGCATATGGATTCTGGGAACGCATGCAGATCGCAGGGCGTCCACCGGTCACAAATATGTATGAATCGGTGATTTGGGTCGGATTTGGGATCGCAGGGATCGCGCTGATGTTTGAGCTAATTTACCGCGCCAAATACTATCTGCTCGCCGCTGCGCCACTAGCCATGGTTTGTCTGGTTCTGGCAGATAGCTTGCCCGCCGTGCTTGATTCCAGCATTAAACCCCTGGTTCCGGTTCTGCGGGACAACTTCTGGCTGAGTATTCATGTACCCACTATCACCCTTAGCTATGCCAGTTTTGCCCTGGCCATGGGACTAGGACACATCATTATGGGCTGGTATGTAGTAGCTCCAGAAAGTGGCAGTAAATCCATTGCTCAGCTCTCTCGCTGGAACTACGGCGTTCTGCAGGTCGGCGTTCTATTGCTGGCAGCTGGCATTATTCTCGGCGGCATTTGGGCGCATTTCTCCTGGGGCCGTTTTTGGGGCTGGGATCCAAAGGAGACTTGGGCTTTCATTGCCTTGCTGTCCTATTTAGTGCCACTACACGGTCGATTAGTGGGTTGGCTGGGCAACTTTGCCATGGCCGCCGCCAGCGTTATCTGCTTTAACTCGGTGCTGATGGCTTGGTATGGCGTGAATTTTGTCCTAGGGACTGGGCTCCATAGCTACGGGTTTGGGACTGGCGGGTCCTCATTTGCGATCGCAATTTGGGTCGGTCTCGACTTACTGCTGGTTTTAGCGGCAGCGAGCCGTCATTATCAATGGTTTGCACCCAAAACCGTTTCCCAAACAGGTATTTCAACATCGGAAATCTCTGTCTCGAAAACTTAGGACGGAGATTTTCTCAAGCTAGAAATATCCATGCAAAAATCTCCCTAGGAATGCAAAACAAACATCTCAATCATGCAGGTAAATGTTGACATCCAATTAATAGTATTCACTGATACCGTACTCAGGGAAATAAATGGTTTTAATACCCACAATAATCAGGGTCGATTAAGCCAGCTCTAATGTTTGCCATGCACTGCAAATAACGGTAAAAAAAGGCAAGATTAATTGGTCTTTTAGCTCAGTCAATCTTCTTAATTAAAACCGCAAATAAAAAAGCCATTTTGGAGGAATTGGGTCCTTATGTCGTCCCTGCAAGTAGAACTATTAGAACAGAGCTTTGGAGTCGTTAAGCCACGGGCTGAGGAATTTGCAGCCAGCTTCTATGACAATCTTTTTACGATGTATCCTGACGCGAAGCCGCTGTTCGCCACAACTGATATTAAAGAGCAGCAAAAGAAGCTTCTCGCCTCTCTTGTATTGGTTGTAAATAATCTGCGTAACCCCGATGCGCTGGGAGAGCCGCTTAGAGGTTTGGGGGCTCGTCATGTCAAATATGGAGCCTTACCAGAGCATTACCCACTAGTTGGCAACGCCTTGCTAACTACGTTTGAGCAATTTTTAGGTGAAGCTTGGACTGCAGAGACGAAAACAGCATGGGCTGATGCGTACGGTATTATTACCGAGATTATGTTGGATGGTGCTGACTACGATGAAGACACCGTCAAATTAGATGCGGCTCAACCCGACGCTCCGGCGGAGCCAGACGCCACCGAAATCGCGCCGATGCCGTCGGAAGAAGTCGATCCGGTTACACTCATCGAAGAAAGCTTTGCGCAGGTTGCGCCCAAGGCTGATGAATTTGCTGAAAGCTTCTACGAGACTTTATTTACAAACTATCCCGACGCGAAGCCATTATTCGAAACAACCGACTTTGCTGCTCAGCGCAAAAAGCTAGTTGCCTCCTTGGTGTTGGTAGTCGAAAACATTCGTAAGCCCGATGTTTTATCGAAGGCGCTCAAAGGCTTAGGGGCTAGACATGTCAAATATGGGGCTTTACCCGAACATTACCCACTGGTCGGTAATTCGTTACTACTGACCCTCGAAAAATACTTGGGTGGCGGCTGGACGCCAGCCGTGAAAGAGGCCTGGGTGGGCGCCTATGAGCAGATTACAGAATTGATGCTTGAAGGCGCAGATTATTCTAATGAAACAGTAGAACTTGAAGCGGCACCTCCTGCAGTAGAGACAGCAACACCTGAGGAGGAGGACGATTCAATTCCAGCGCTGTTGGAGAAGAGCTTTGAGAAAGTTAAGCCGAAGGCTTCGGAATTTGTCATTAGCTTTTATGAAAACTTATTTTCCCTACATGGCGACGTGACGCCTCTGTTCAAAAAAGCCAACATGCAGGGTCAAGCCCAGAAGCTATTGGAAGCCCTTGTGTTTGTTGTCGAACATGTGCGAGAGCCAGAAGTTCTGAGCAAAACCTTGAAAGGATTAGGGGCTAAGCACGTTAAGTATGGGGCATTACCGGAGCACTATCCGATGGTGGGAAGTGCCTTACTGGTTACCTTTGAGCAGTATTTAGGTTCTGATTGGACGCCAAAGGTGCAAGAGGCTTGGACAACGGCTTACGGTCAAATTACTGAGTTGATGCTTGAAGGTGCTGACTACTCTAAGTCTGATGTTCAACTCAAAGAGGCTGAGTCGACTGCTTCTGCGAAAGACTCAGCGGCGGCTGCCCAGTCATCTGTTGCTGCGCTTAAGGAGGAAACGGTTAATTGGCCTTTGTTTGGCGGTTTATTTGGAGGAGCGGGAATTGGCATTATCCTGTTGCTGATTCTGCTGTAAAGGCTGAGATTTATGGCTAAACGCTCGCGCCGACCTTTGACTATCGGCAGTTTTCTAAATCTGAAAACCGCCATTATCGCAGTGATTATTCTCTTGTTGGGCTGGTTCGGCGCGGCTCTTGCATTGGATCAGCGTCAAATTTTTCTACCGGGAGAAACGTCTGTTGGGCATGAATTAATCGAGATGTCTTGCAGTTCTTGTCATGAAGGATTCAAGCCCGTTAGTAATGAAACTTGTAATCGCTGCCATGAAGCGGAAATGAGTACTGACATGCATGGTCAGAAGAAATTTCGAGATCCACGCTGGGGTGATCTGCTAACTCGGATTGATGTTTTGACCTGCACCTCGTGCCACGAGGAGCATGTTCATATGTTTGGTCGAGGTGTTCATCTAGCACCTGACCTTTGTATGAACTGTCACCAAGGAATCATTGAAGGCAATTTAGCCAGTCATGAAGGTTTTACACCCGATGGCTGTTGGACGGGTGGCTGCCACAACTATCATGATCATCGCTCCATTTCGACCGGCTTTTTACGAGAGAACTTAGAGTTACCGCCTTATTTGCCGACCCCAGTTGCCGCAGAGCGTGTGGTGACGGTTCAGCGAGAAGCTGCGCCAAAACCTGATTTGAGCCAAGAGTTTTTGGGGAGTTAAGACGATGCCAAAACACTTGCGGTACCTATTTGGAATTCTTTGTTGCGGCTGGTTTTTAAGCGTTGCAGCCCCTGTTTGGGCAGTAGACTCTTCCCAGCTTCAGCAGATTGATCAAGCCTGGCAGTTAAGCGTTCATGCCTTGAACGATATTAATTGCTCTAGTTGCCATGTCAGTCACGAAACCCAGGAGTTTGTCGCCGTCCCTGATCAGGAGAGCTGTCGTGGTTGTCATGAGCAATCGGTTGACACCTTCTTATACGGTAAGCATGGTATCCGCATTCACGAAGGGTTATCTCCACTAACCCCTGCCATGTCACACTTGCCGATGCTGGCGGATGCGCGGGATAAAGCGATGAACTGCAATACTTGCCACGATGTCCATTCGGTCAATACAGTGGCGGCGTCCGTCGATTCTTGTTTGACCTGCCATGATGACACTCATTCTCAAAATTATCTGGCATCCAAGCATGGACAAATGTGGTTAGCGGATCAGGTTAGCTTACCGCGACCGTCAGCGAACGCAGTTAGCTGTTCCACTTGTCACTTACCTCGCCATGAAGAGGGCAGTGTGGTGCTAGTTAATCACAACAATACCTACAATCTCAAACCTCGGGATCGGATGGTCAAGGATGTTTGTTTGAATTGTCACGGCGTGGAATTTGCCTATAACAGTATTTTTGATGATGACCTAATTGAAAACAATTTTGCTGAGGAGCCCAAATTAAAAATGGAAACTTTTGATTTACTCCGTGCGTATGAAAAACGACGGAGCGATAACGACAGTGGCTAATGTTATCTGTTGTCGTTATCTCGCACTTAAGATGTTTCAGTTGAAATCCAGTCAAGGAGAGTTCTACTAATGTTGGCACAACATTCTAATTCCAATCCTCGCGGTCCTTGGTGGCAGCGATTAAAAGCTCGCACGATGGGGCTATTTGCTCTAGCTGCAGCTATCTGTTTCACTGCAATCGCTTGTAGCGGCGGTGATTCCGACAAATCAGCATCGGCAGGTATTCCGCCAGAGGTAGCTGTGGATTATGTACATATTGCCCTCGCAGCGGATCGAACTGCTTATACTAAGCACGTGGTTTCAAGAGCAGAAAAGCTCGAAGGGAAAGAAAAACCGAACGGAGTTCTAGCTGTTGAAGCAACGGAAGGTTGGGAGAATACTGACGGAATTCCGTTGCCAGCTCAAATGTTCCGCTTGGGTTATGAAGCCGCTGGTGATATCGCTGCAGAACGAGGTTTAGACTTCTCTTATAATCTAATCTCCCCGTGGTATATCAACGATAACCATGGTCCTCGGAGTGATTTCGAGAAAGAAGCCATGGCAGCTGTTGTGGAAACGGGTGAACCGTATAAGGGCTATCAAGAAGTCGGTGGCAAAACTTATTTCTCTGCACTTTATCCTGATAAAGCGGTTGCAGAAGCGTGCGTTACCTGCCATAACACTCACCCGGTTCACTTAGAGCGTTACCCGGACAAGCAGTTTGAGATGGGCGAAGTAATGGGTGGCGTCATTATCAACTTACCCGTAGACAAGACTTAATCTCACTCGATCTAGATGGGGGGTGTTTGCGCCCCCCTTTATTTTTTTGTGCTGTTTTTTGCGATCGCGTTTAGCCATCCCGATCGTTTTTGCTGGAGATGAGACCAAAATTCCCGACTTTAGTTATCCTGACGCTACTCTGTGCGCTGTTACTGGTGCCCTTTGTACTAAGTAGTTGGTATTTGCCGATCTTGCGAGACCAGGCGTTTGAACTGCATTTATTTTTGCAGCAGGATTTGTACAAGATGATTACAGGGTTTACCTGTTTAGTTTTTGTCTTTTTCGAAATGGTGCTCACCATCCGCAAGCGTAGTAAAGGATGGTTCATAAAGATCCCGCTACCGGGCTCAGTATTTTTCTGGCGGAGCTTGCACATCTTTGCCGGGGTGGGCTTACTGGCGGTGACCCTTATTCACACTATTGGCAGCCAAGGTCTTAATTTCAATACGATCTTTTTGTGGGTCTTTTTTGCTGTGACTCTATCCGCAATGGTCGGGGCATTGACAGAATCAGGGCTAGTTCAATCTTCCCAACGTTATTTTGGATTTGGAATAAAAGAGAAAATAGAGGCAGCGAACGTCAGCCACAAGTTTGACATCAAGCAGATGATGCAAGGCACTTGGGTGATTAGCAAAGGCTCCCTCGTCCGTAATTTACGAACTTACTGGCTCAATACGCATATTTTTCTGGTGGCTGCATTTATGGTGATGCTGGCGATCCATATTTTTATGGCTTACTTTTTCCAATAAGGTTTTCTGGAGGCCCAGATTTGGGGGATATTCTAGGAATATCACCTTGGCTAAGCTGTAGCCATTTCCGCTATTTTTTCGGGTCTGTGATGAAAATAATTTTGGTTTCAGTTTCGTTTGTGATCGCAAATTTTTCGCTCTTTACAAATTCTGCGATCGCCCAGGATACATATCCGATTGGTTTAAGAGCCCGCTTTTTGCAGGGATGCGTCACTGAGAAACCACCGGACTTTACCAACGAACAGGCTGTTTACCAACAATTCCGGTTGTGCGTTTGCGCGTTGGATCAATTTCAAGCGCGGTATTCCAGTCAAGATTTTTATGCGCTTATCTCAGCAGCGGAGCAGGGGGATTCAGCCAAGGCAGTGGAACTCAATACTTTTGTTGAAGAAGCGGCCTTTGAGTGTATGTGATTCAATGTACTTGCTATCACGACCGGATTTGTTGGCGAATGCACCCTATAAACAAATCCATCGGAGAATTGGCGGGACGTCTTTGTGATCGCAAAAAAATCAAAATGCCCTTACCGGAAACTGCTCGCTTCAGTCTCCTTTTTTCCTGTAAATTTTTCAGAGCAGTCAAGATTTTGAAGTATTCCAGAAATTTCCCCTTGGCTAAGCTGTAGGTACTGCCGCAATTATTCTTGGTATGTGATGAAAACAATCTTGGCTTCGGTTTCCTTTGCGATCGCAAATTTTTTACTCTCTGCAAATTCTGCGATCGCGCAAAATTCTTATCCGGTGAGTGTGCGGTCAGTTTATTTGCAGGGCTGCTTGTCAGAAAACCCGCCTAACTTTAGTAACGAGCAGGCGGCTTACCAGCAGATTCGGCTGTGTGTGTGTACGTTAGACAAATTTCAGGCACGCTATACCAGTCAGCAGTTTATGGAACTGTTTGGGGAAGCCGATCAAAATCAATCGCCTCAAGCTCAAGAGTTAGAGCGAGTGGGCACAGAATTCTTTATTGAGTGCTCTTAAGGGGGCAATCCGGGCGGATCAATAGTTCGGATGACGGTCTTGAAGCACAATCGAAAGACCTGGGCACCCCAGATTAATTTACAGCTATCGCAATAGTGTACAAGTCAGCTGTTGCCAAAAATTCAGGAAAAAGTCAAACAAATAGTACGCAAAATATATTGATTGTTAGGGGGGTCAACTATTTTTGACACCTAGTTCGTTAGCAAAGTTATCCATTAACTCTCTGTAACTGCTTAATAGCTTGGGGAAATTAGTAATTTTATCTGGTGAAGAAAAGAGTTCGTCCCACTCAGACTCCCATTGTTTTCCTTGTGCTGAAATTAGTTTTTTCCTTCTGTTGATATCTGTCCTCATTCTGGCTGATGAATCGTATACATTTAGTGGACCCGGAATAAAATACAGATCTATACATCGGTAGCATGCGTTTGTAAACTGATTTGAGAACAGATGCGCATGTACATGGAATAAACGGTCAATGGCTCGTTTCAGAGCCATTGCCTTAGGTGGTTCTTCCCATTTCCATTGTCCAATGTAGTCAAAGTAGCAATACAAATCGTTGAGAAGTGGAGCCAACTCTGAATACACTTCTAGTCGCTTTTCAACTAATTTTTGATTTGCCCACTGCAATTGTTCAATTCGTTTTAATTGGCGATTGAGGAAAAAGCCAAAAATGGCAACTGTTAATGGTAATGGTGTTAAGACTGAAGCCAGCAATTTTG
>JBCDHF010000149.1:0-10201 GCA_038750375.1 Cyanobacteria bacterium P01_H01_bin.15 | reverse complement strand
TTGCATTGTTCAAGCGTTCTGAGTTGAAGTTCGATGAATCAATAGAGCTGTTGGCGGATAAAGGTTATCAAGGAATCAAGGCACTTCACGACAATAGTTTTATTCCCATCAAAAAGAAAAAAGCTGAGTAAACCGGAAAGAGACTACAACCAGGACTTAGGGAGAATTCGTATCAGCATTGAGCATGTCAATGCGCGGTTGAAAAGATTTAGGATTCTTGCGGGTCCCTATCGTAACCGACGTCGAGATTTTGGGCTGCGCTTTAATCTCATTGCTGCCATTTGCAATCTTCTTCTTGTTTACCCTTATTAGATTCCTGCAAGAGGTCTATTATTTACAGAAGAGTTTGAGTTGACCTCCGCAACACTGAAACCCAACGATTCCCTGGGGAGTGATATTCACACATTCAAGCTTGACGCTGCAAATGTTCCTTTTGAGCAGCTCGAACTGTCTTCAATTGCAGGGGGGGTCTGGTAGCCTACCGACTGGTTTTGCCTTGATTTCGGTTGATCTGGAACTGGTCGAAGCGAATTTTCCATCAACGCCAACACCACTCGTTGCACAAGCTGACTTTCTCGATACCGACAGCGATGCGATTGTAATGGGCAATATCTTTGTCGACAACGGGAATGGTGCCGATACTGGTGATGGGTTGCAAATTATTGAAATTAACGCTCAAGGCTTTCCGGTCAATGACTCTTTTGGGCTCCCATCTGGTGCATTGTTGACGGTGATGGCTGATGGAAACGTTAGCTATGATCCCAATGGTCAATTTGATTATCTTGACGAAGGTTAGATTGCAACGGATACATTTAATTACACGATTGAAGATACGAACGGTAATGTTGCTTCTGCCACGGTTGCGATCGATATCATAGGTATTGCTCCCCCTCCCCCGGTGGATAACTTAGTCTCTGTTGGTAGATTGAGCTACGGTATGAGCGCTAGCTTTAAGGAAATCGTCGCGTTTATTCCTGATGACGGCAGTGTTCAAGTCTTTTCTCGGCGTAATTTCAGCACGGGGCAGTCTGTAACGAATCCAGTTCCTGAACTCATTATTTCTGGTAACACCGGTCCTGCAGACACGTATGTGGATTCTTCTGGGATCGGGGTACGTTTAGGTGGCGATAATCGGACAGTTTCTGGTAGTGAAGTCTTGTTGTTTAGTTTCGATGGGGCCAATAGCAATCGTGACATCCCCGAATTTCTGGGGGCTGAAGGTGTCAACCTCCGATTAAGGGGTAATGCGGGGACGCGAGTGACGATGACCGGACGCTTGGATGATGCGATCGTGTTTAGTGAGAACCTGGTTTTTGACTCCAGTACCTTGAACACTGGTGACAAATTAGGGTTGAATATTTATTTGTTTGAGCTGGGGTCAGCCGAAGCATTACCTCTCTTTGATGAGGTGACTCTGGGTGTCAGTAATGAAATATCCGGCTCCTTGCCCACAGGATTTTCGCTGATTTCAGCCAATTTTGCCTTGATGAGTTAGCCTCATCCAACCTCGATGCCATTACGGGCGTTGCACTTTGCGTTTCAACCACCAGGCGATTGCCATTAGGCTTGCGATGCCCATGAACAGGGCGGTTAGCACTACTCCTCCTTCTACTGGATTGGATGCTCTATCGGATGCCGGCGGAGTGTTTGGTGCGGGGTTAATGGATTCAGTTGCTTCCGTATTCACTGATTCCGGCGATGCTGTCGGAAGGTTCGTTGCGGAGGGCGTCGCGGCTGTGGCGACTGTAATTTCAAAACTCAATTGAAATGGCTCAAAATTTTGATCTGTTTGCGGTTTTCCGCTAATTACAAACTCATAGCTGCCGACTTCTGGCAAGGTTACCTCTGCTCCCGGGATCTGTTCTCGACCTTCTGCTGTGACGGGCCTGAGTTCTGGGGTGGCGAGCGGCGCTTGCTCGGCAGTTCGTGGCTGGGCATAGATGGCGAGTTTGCATGTACAGTCGGCTAAGGGCAAAATTTCTCCACCACTGCGAGTGAGGGCAATCCAGACGAGACTAGGTTCTCCGGCTCGGGGATTATCGTTGGGCTCAATGTGGATCGTGCCGCCGACGTCGCCGGAAATTTCAACTTTGTGAGCCAGCAGAGTTTGAGGGAGGGACATAGTATTTTTCGAGATTAAAACAGCGCCAGATCCACCGTGCTCGGATTAAAAAGACACTTGCGATCACAAGTGCTAGACCAACCGTCCAAGCATAGTTAGTGAAGGTTAGGCTTAATTGACCCAGATACCGATCGCTGGTGAGTAGACAGTGGAGACCTATCGCCATTAGTGTTGGCAGACTTAATAAGTGCAGCGTCCGCCAGTGAGCACCCAGCACTTTTTGAGCCCGATTGAAACTGGTGAGCGTTAGGGGCAGCATTAGCAGCAGGGCGAAGGCACCGGATTTGATGCCTTGCTGATGCTGCGCGAGTAAAAAATTAAACGCCTGCAAATTCCAGCTCCAACTATGAGCCACGATGGCTAAGACATGCACGAATGCCAACATAAATGCGCCGACCCCAAATGCCCGCCGATAGCTGAGTAAAGCTGGGTATAAGCGATGGAGGGGCCGTGCCACTAAGGCGAGTATCAGGGCAACTAGGGAGCCATATCCTGTGTAGTCACTATGTCCTTCGCCAGAGCGCAGAAGTGTTAAGACCCCAATAATCAGGGTCAACCAGCCACCCAACCGAAAGAGTTGACTTTTGCGATCACGGCTGAGATGCATACTCAAAAAGCCAACCCCGACCATGCTGGGAAAGGTGCCTAAGCCAAAGCTCACCATGGTGAGTGCGCCGGCTAGTCCATTACTGGTGCTGGCGGCGGTGAGCTGGGCACTATACAAAAAACCGCAAGGAATAACCCCCCAACCCAAGCCCACACAAAGGGGCATCACCCCTGCAAATGTGGGGGGGAGGTTTGCGATCGCCGATTGAAACTGGTGGGTTAAACGCTGACCCAAACCTGCATTGAGTAGGGGCAAACGGGGGAGGAAGTTGGGGGCAATCTGGACCAGTCCTAACCAAATCAGTAAAGTGCCGGTCAGAATACTGATGCTTTGGCGTAGTTGACTTCCAACCCCTGCGAATTGCCCACTCGCTACCAGGACTGAGCCCACACCGCCAATGAACAGACCAACCAAGCCATAGCTGATTAGCCGTCCGAGGTTAAGCAGTAAGTGAAAGGTTAGGGGGGCTGGTTGGGTGGGATCTCGCTGTCCCGACAAAGAAAATGCGATCGCAAGCGGCCCACACATGCCCACGCAATGACCGAAACTACCTAAGAATCCCAGACCAAAAACAAGCAGTAGTTCTGGAAACGAGACAGGCATGGACGATGGGGATAATTCTGAGAACTCGATCTTAGTAGTATTCGCCAGATCGTTGAGGACACTTCTAATTTGGAGTTGCCTAATTTAAAAGCGTTATGGCATCCAACCGCCGCTTTTGTAAGGTGTTGTCGGTTGCATAAAAGCGCTCTGGCACATAGCGGCTCCCTGCCAAAGGTGTGGACTGCTATAGCTTTAGCCTAACGGGAGTTGTTCTCTTTGAACTTGACGCCCCGTCTTTTGACTGGCCCAGTCTCAAGCAATATCATCCATTCTGACATGGTGTGTCTAAATTGAAGTAACGCGCACCTCATAAAATTGTTGTCTTCCAGTTGAGGAGAAAAATGTCAAAACGACAGATATTGATGGCTGGGTTGTTGATTACGGGCGCGAGCAGCCTGTTTGCCGGGTCAACTATCACCCCGGCTGTTTGGGCAGATTCGGGGACTCATCATCACGATGCCCAGGATCATTCTGCTCCTCCCAAGCCTAAGCATGATCATGAGGTAGGGCATCATCATCATGGCACCTTGGAAGTTCCGGCTGGAATGCCTGTACCCGAAGTCGAGATCTCGGTGACTCCTGATCCCCTCATGGGCTGGAATCTGGAAGTTGTGACCGATAATTTCGAACTGATACCGAGCCAGGCTAATTTACCGAGTCAGGTCACGGAAGGCCATGCGCACCTGTACATTAATGGTGAAAAAATTACGCGTCTTTACGGCAATTGGTATTACCTGGGGACTTTACCGCCCGGAGAACATACCGTCAAAGTGACTCTTAATGCGAACAACCACGAAGACATCCTTAACGCTGGAGAGGTTATTGGCGATAGCATTCTCGTTACGGTTCCCAGCCCCTAATTTGAGGCTGAGCTGTGAGAGTTGCTCAACTAATCGGTGAGTTTTTCGCACAGCTCAGCTTGTCATGGACCAAACCGGGACATCGTTTCAGTAATGATGCGGATGAAAGGACTTGAACCTTCACGTCGCGAGGACACTAGAACCTAAATCTAGCGCGTCTACCAATTCCGCCACATCCGCTTTTGCCGGACTCTATAGTAGCAGACCTCTTGGTAACTGGGACTCTGGTCTGAAAAACTATCGTGATAATTTGGGCGTAGTCACCAGTTCATTGAAATATGCCCTTAGTCAGATCGCTTGGGGCATTTCTGATTTTGAGTTGCCTAATCCCGAAGCGTTCTTGCGTGCAGTCCCCCTCTTACGAAGGTAACAACTGTGATTCTAAGCCGAACTCGCCTGTTTTTGTTCGACCCCGAAACCGACTAAACCCAGATCTTTCAGGGGTTGACCTGGTGCCGGCTTAACGTAGTTCAAAATTCGACGCACCCGCACATTGGGATTGACGAGAGTGATGGAATCGACCGAGACCACTCGGGTATAGGGGGTTGACATCAGCAGCTCACGGGTTGCTAAGTCAAATTTAAAAGTAGAGACAATCGGCCGCGCTTCTTCGTAGGCGCGATCGCGTAAATAGTCCCCAAATAGATGCTGCTCGCTGGTTTCCTTGACGACGAACAAAATATTGAGATTTTGGGTAACTTCTTCCCCCGCCTCTGAGATCGTATAAAACCCTAAGTTGAATCCCTGTAAATCTCCAGTGTCGTTGATAGTTGGGTAGCCGTTATCTTGCAAGACTTTAGTCTTTTTCTCGGGTGTCAGCCGAGAGACTGTAAATTCTGTTCGTGATCGCTCAACGAAAGATTGGGCTATGTAGTGATAGGTGCGCTCTGAGATCCACTGACCCACACAGCATTCAAAAAAGTCCGAAAAAATTGGATTTGACATTATTTGTTATTAAATACAACATAAGCTGACCGCTATCAAAAGCCTAAATCATTTACGTGATTAATGCGAAGAAATGAGCTTTAGATGAATCTCTATCGATATTAATTTGAACACTTTAGATGGATGAAATACTTGAGAGAATTTGAGCATTTTTATCAGGGTATTTCATCAAAAAAAGTGCCCTAAAGGGCACTCAAAATACTAACTATTTAAAGCTGAGTGTAAAGTGAAATCGCTAACCAATTAGGCAACATTCACCTTAACTACTTTGTTTTTCTCCTCTTCTGCTTTGGGCAGCGTCAAAGTGAGAATGCCATCCTGATAGTTAGCTTCGACATCGGTATTTTTGACGCGAACAGGCAGTTGGATTACCCGGCGAAATGACCCATACCGGAATTCGCTGCGAGTGTAGCCATCTTCCTTTGTTCGACTCTCAGACTTGCGCTCACCACTGACAGAGACTGCTTCAGTAGTTGCTTCGATGTTAAGGTCTTCAACGTTAATCCCAGGTGCTTCGAGCTTTAGGAAAATAGCATTCTCATTCTCCGTCAGTTCAGCGGGAGGCACATAAGCCGCGCCGTTTTTTTCCATCGCTTGCGGAATATTAATCTCGTCAAACAAACGATTCATTTCCCGGTGTAAGGTATCCAGTTCACGGAAGGGTTGCCAACGAACAAGTGTCATATCAATTAACCTCCAAGAGTTTAATCAAGGTATTTATTGATGACCTTGATTGATTGCTTACAAATATCAATTTACGGGGTTTTGTTGACTATTGAATTCGGCTTTAAACACCTTCTCGTTGGGCAATCGCCGTACTAATTAGTTCGAGAGAAATTTTGTCCCTAATATTTGTAGTTATGGTCGTTTTTGAGCTCAATTAAAGATGTCGGTAAACCGTAAATCACTATTAATAATGGTCCGCTCTTTAGAACTTAATTCTCATCAATCTTCGACCCATAAAACTGAAATCAGGGAATCGGCGGGAATGACGGTTTCCCCCACCGGAACGACGGCGAGTCCGGTAGTTTGGGATAGGTTCATTAAATTGCCGGAATTGTGGGCGCCCCCTGCTAAGGAAAATGTCGGAAGTCCTTGCTCCCAGCTCAGTTGTCCCCAGAGGTAGGTCTCCCGCTGTCCCCCTGCTCGCAGCTCCTGCTTTGTTTTTGCCTGTATGAACCGCGGTTCCCACTGAGCTCGCAAGCCCGCTAGTTTATTGAGCGCTGGACCCACAAATCGCCAGCAGCTAACTAGAGCAGACACTGGATTACCCGGAATACCAAAGTACAGACACCGATTTTTAAAGGTCGCTACCGTCAAGGGTTTCCCCGGCTTGATTGCCACTTTGCGAATATGAATTTCGCCGCCTAATTCCGCCAAAGTCTGATCAACAAAGTCATACTCCCCGACTGACACGCCCCCTGTCGAAAGCACCACATCTGCATTTGCGATCGCAGATTGAATAGTGGAGCGTAGACCACCGGGCTCATCTCGCACAATGCCCAAGGGCAAAGGAATACAGCCCAAACTTTTTACAAAGCTACTAAGGGCGTAGCTATTGGAGTCAATAATTTGCCCGGGTTGCAGCGTCTCCTCCGGTGTTATGAGTTCATCACCTGTGGAAAAAATTGCTACGCGGGGTCGCCGCAGGACCGGTAACTGAGTACATTGCGCCGTCGCCAGTACTGCGAGATCTGCCGGAGATATCCGAATTCCTGCCGGAATCAACGGTTGTCCAGCTTGATAAAAAGCTCCTTGCCTACGAACAAATTGCCCCGGTTTAACCGCGCCCAAAAATTTAACCCGATTCCCTTCTCGGACCGTATCTTCTTGCATGGCGATCGCATCGGCTCCTTCCGGCAACATGGCACCGGTAAAAATCCGCGCCGCTTGACCGGCTGCCAATTCAAACGCTGGAGAGGTCCCTGCCGGAATCTCTCCAACAATCTCTAAGCTGTCGTACTTGCCAACGTCTTTGGCCCGCAGTGCGTAACCATCCATGGCCGAATTATCCCAATAGGGAAAGTTGCGATCGCTAACGACGGGGACCGCCAAAATTCGATCCAAGCCTTCCGTCAAAGCTACGGTCTCCTGTTCCTCTAGGGGCTTAACCAGACCAAAAATGAGTCGTTCTGCCGCTGCGACCGATAGCATCCTTATTTCGCCTCATCAATTACCATTGACCAAACAGTAGCGTCTGTCGAGGAACATGGCTGACTCCCCGCTTCAAAAACGAGCCCGCTAAACTTTTAGTTATATTTCCCAGTCTTTAAATTATCACCGTTTCTTTTTCGAGCTAGATCAACCGGTATGACCAAACCTTCATCCTCCAATAACTCTGCGTCCTCTCCACAAAATCCCTGGATTGAAGTTGTTCAAACGGTCGGTACTGCAGCCATTTTGGCGTTTGGCATTCGTACCTTTGCGGCCGAAGCTCGCTACATTCCATCCGAATCGATGTTGCCGACCCTGGAAGTTAACGATCGCCTCATCATCGAAAAAATCAGTTACCGCTTCCGAGATCCTCAGCGGGGAGATGTCGTCGTCTTCTCGCCGACTGATCAGCTAAGAGCAGAAGGCTATCGCGATGCCTTTATCAAACGGATTATCGGCATGCCGGGCGAAACGGTGCGGGTTGAGGGCGGCACTGTGTTTGTCAACGATCAACCCTTACGCGAAAAATATATCGAAGAGGCACCCGGTTATCGCTATGGTCCTGCTGTCGTTCCGGAAGACAGCTATCTTGTCCTCGGTGACAATCGTAACAATAGCTACGATTCTCATGAATGGGGGTTTGTCCCGAGAGAAAATCTAATTGGCCGGGCAATGGTACTTTTTTGGCCACTCACTCGTGTCGGACCCTTTGAGCGCCCTGATTATTCTTCCTTACCGCCTGCTGCCGATTAGGGTATTGGGGCTTAATGCTTGAAAATTGCGATCGCATAACTAAACGAGCCCAATTTTTTTAGGGGTCTTTTTGCTATTTTCATGGGCGATTGAGTTGGGATGTTATCAGTCATCTCAGTAACGTCACCCGGCAGCCACGCTGGCGTCTGTTTTTTGGGTGCATTTACGAATTGAAGCAGCCCCGCCAAAGCAGTAGCTTTAGATACTATATCCCTCCAAATTCAACTCTTTTTCGTTAATTGATTCTGAAAGTCGGTGAATTAGAGATTTTTTTGAATTTGGAACGGGAATAGCTATATTTGTTCTTGATAGCAACAATTTGTATCAACCAGCCTCATGCTATTGACTTTTTTACTGTTTCATGGAAGAGCTTCCGTGATTCTGTGTGCTGACTGGGTTATTTCGTCAAGGTTCCTCTGTTCTGGGCTTATCTACGAATGGCAAGACTAGACAGAAGCCCCCTCTGAGTCTTTTTAATCTGCCCTTTTACTATGAGCCAGCCAACTACTCTCGTCGAACTGCTGCGTAACCGTGCAGAGAATCAAGGTGATAGTCATGCTTACACTTTTCTAGTCGATGGTAAGCGAGAGAGCTCACCTTTGACCTATGCCGGGCTGGATACTCAAGCTCGTGCAATTGCGGCCTGGCTGCAGCAATTTGGACAGAAGGGAGAACGAGCCCTTCTTCTATACCCCCAAGGCTTGGAGGTCGTTGCGGCATTCGCAGGCTGTTTGTATGCGGGCGTCATTGCGATTCCGGTTCCGCCACCCGAGTCCGGTCGCCTGAAGCGTACCCTGCCCCGTTTACGCTCCATTGTTAAAGATGCCGACGCCACGTTTGCTCTGACCACCAGTACCATTCTCGGTCTGATTGAGGAAGTTCGCGATGAATTTCCTGAATTCGACCAAATGCGCTGGTTTGCTACGGAGGAGCTGGATCTGCAGTTAGCTAGCCAGTGGCAAGATCCCCAGGTTGACAAGGATATGCTGGCCTACCTGCAATACACGTCTGGCTCTACTTCCACACCGAAAGGGGTGATGCTCTCGCACTTTAATCTGATGCATCATGCCCGCTGTTTGCAGGACGCTTGTGGCTACAACGAAAAGAGCGTGACGACCACTTGGATGCCCTATTTTCATGACTATGGCTTAGTGGAAGGGATTACCGTGCCTCTCTATAACGGCACTCCTTGCTACCTAATGTCGCCCTTTGCCTTTATTAAGCGCCCGGTTCAGTGGCTGCGAAATATTACTCGCTTCAACGTGACCCACTCGCAAGCGCCTAATTTTGCCTACGATCTCTGCTTGAAACGAGTGCGCCAAAAAGATTTAGCAGGTCTGGACCTGAGTTCTTGGGAGGCGGCTGGAAATGCTGCAGAGCCGATCAATCCCGTCGTCATGGAAAAATTTGTAGAAACCTTCGCCTCCGTCGGGTTTCGTTGGGAAACCATGGCACCAGCCTATGGGTTGGCTGAATATACGCTGCTGGTTTCCAACAAGCCTAAAGGAACGAAGCCTGTTGTTGCTGAGCTCGACGCCAATGCCTTAGAACGAGACAGAATTGTTAAGGCAACGCCGGGTCAGTCTGCTCCTGTGAGGAGAATTGCCGGATGTGGTCAGCGGGTTTGTGACACCGAAATTGCGATCGTTAATCCGGATACTTTGGAGCGCTGTGCGCCTGATGGTGTCGGTGAAGTGTGGGCCAAAGACCTCAGCGTCACCCAAGGTTACTGGCGACGAACGGATGTAACTACAGAAACTTTTCAGGCTCGAATTGCGGGCTCCAACGAGGGACCTTTTTTGCGCACAGGTGATCTTGGTTTTCTTAAAGATAGAGAACTCTTCATTACTGGGCGAATCAAAGACTTGATCATTATTCGAGGAACCAATCACTATCCACAAGATATTGAATGGTCGGTTCAAGCCCTGAATCCTGTGCTGCGTTCTGACTATGGTGCCGCTTTCTCCATTACAGACAAAGGGGAAGAGCGGTTGATTGTGGTTCAAGAGGTGGAGCGTCGCAGTGAGCCTTTTAACGCAGACGAACTAATTGCTGACATTCGTCAAGAAATTGCCGAACAGCATGAAATTCAGCTTTATGGCGTCGTCCTCGCTAAACCCGGCAACATTCTCAAAACGGCTAGTGGCAAAATTCAGC
>JBCDHF010000148.1:0-10204 GCA_038750375.1 Cyanobacteria bacterium P01_H01_bin.15 | reverse complement strand
TGCCAGTCCAGCACCGGTAGAAACGACCATATCCGGACGCACCTTACGGATTATCTTGATGGCTTTCACAAAATTCACACAGGCACGAAGAAACATCCGGGCTTCTTGCATCATTACCCAGTGAACGAGCTCTCGACCCTGAAGCTGTTCTGTATCATATTTCCGGTAGCTCACCCATTCGCGATCGTGTTTTTTCCAAAATTGTTTTATCCCCATCATTGTAGAAAAATGTCCGCCAGGGTTACACACAAGCAGTAGTTTCATCGTCTTAGCCTGAATTGAAAAAGTTGTTAATACGGCTTTTGCCAGAGAGCGAAGAACGTATTTGAGCGTGAGTGACTTAGCTGCATCTAGGTACGTTCGTGCATGCAATTGCCTCTCCATAAAGGGGCAGTTGTGAAAAAAAAGCTTAAGTGTTGAAATTTTGCTGAGGCACAGAAAAGTTAGCCCAAGTATTTTCCGAACTTTGTGGCCCAGCGTAGGTAGTCGAGAGATAGTCTGCTAATTTAGGCGCCTCAAAAAAAGCGCGAGCCACGGGGAATGGTTTGTGACGACAAAATGCAGCTAGCGAATGATAGTCGAGGGTAAAGCAAATGCCATATCGACTAATAGCTTGGGCAAACTGTAATTGATGATCATCAATATGTTCGCGATAACGTTGCAATCGAGGCAACAGCACAAACGGTGCTTCGAGTTCAATTAGCATGCGCGTCGATCCCTGACCAGCATGAGAAATAGTTAAATTCGCGCTCTGGACGGTCTGGCGCAGTTCCCGTAACTCAATTGATTTGACGGATGTCACAAGGGGGTGCTGAAAGCCATTTAAGGGAGTTGAACCGTGCTGAAAAAGCACTGGCTCATTGATAAGATTTTGGAAGAGCAATTTGCTGAGCCATTCCGTAACACGAGTAAACGGAAATGGGCTGGTTCCTAAAGTTATGACAATCATTTGGGGAAACCTACTTAAAGGAACAGTGAGGGGTGTAGTGAGCTGAGGCTCCTTTCGTCAACTGGGAGAAGATAACAATTGATTTGGAAGGCTGGACACGTGCGGATGAAGCTCATCGCTGTAGACATTAATGCCAACGCGTCTGACAATATTTAAAATGGAGTCAACTTGGGAAGAAGTTAGTTTTTCTTTCCATCCAGCTAAAAGCTTCGCATTTGAACTAGTCGTAGCTGAATCAATTACGGTGGCGCTTGGGGTCAAACGAACTTTATTCGCGCCCGGAGGAAGCGGCTCTTGTAAATATTCAAAAATGCGGGACATTTCAGCGGGTCCATTAGAAACAAGCTGTTCATAGGTAACGGTATACCATGGACAGTTCTCAGTAGGATTTAGCAGCTGGTAATTTTGAACGGCCCAGTAAAAACCCAGGGCTTCCTCCAACGAATTCAAAGAGTTTGCGATTTCGAGCAGCCAAGGTTCCCGTATCAGTAAACTATTAATGCTACTTTGACGATGATTAGCCAGGAGACCCCATTTTCGCCAAGGCTCATCTTCTCTTACATCTTGCCAATGTGGATGAGTTAACTGAGAAGCCACTACGGCACACGGATGACGGACGATGTATAAGGCCCGCAGAGGGATGTTTGAAATAAGCCAGGGCAGCAGCCAGTTAAGTTGAATAAATTTGACAACGAATCCCTTGTTGTTCCAATAATCCCACCGGGGCATTTGCTTTTTCAGTAGCAGATCGGCTGTTAAATATGTGCCGCTCAACACCTCCTTAAAGTATTCAAGGTGCATGTGAGCAATATTCCCTGTTTTCGGGACACTAGATGGCAATGCAAACTGAGCACATCGACGATTGCAGTTTACGTTGCAAGGTTCAAACAATACGCTGTAGTTTGGCAATGCGCTAATCATTTCAGCTAGCCAAGTTGTCCCGCTACGACCTGATCCGCAAACAATAATAGATTTATTAATGTCATAATATTTTGAATTATGTTGACTCCAGGCACTTAAAACGGGCTTAAGCGCTACTCGGTTAAATCCTCGCTGAAAGCGAGCGAAAGAAAGATTAACCATACAATTTAGGGTTAGGGAGCTTGTAAAACAGCTTCAATACGATCGATGTAAAGTACTCGCTGGTTAACACGAGAACGTTGAGGACGAGATTTCCAGCCAGGCTTATAGATGCCAATCTTAAATTTTGGTCCCAGCTGATCGTTGTAGGTACTGGGTCCCTGATGCTGCCAGACTAAATTCTTGTTTTTCCATATATATATATACCCACGACTATCGTGAGACCAGCGAACTCGTACTCGCCAGTCAGTCCACTGACCTGTGTCATACCGACCCAAATTGATAGCTTGTTTGCCTTGAGGTTGTTTACGCAGGGTGACGGGCTTTTCGTCCCAGGCCCGATGAAGCCTCCAGCTTCCATTTTCAGTATGCAATGCCAAGGGTGGCTGCCCAGGTCTTGTTTCTCCTAAGGAAAAGTCAGGACTAGAGTGCCACTGAGCTACGATTTCTCGCTCTTGATCGTGAGCGTAATCATGAGGAAGAAAAATGCTAAAGCTATATTCGTATTCGCTATCTGCGGGCACAGGAGATAGTTTGAGCTCGGCTCGCTTGCTATTGTGAATATCAGGATCGGTTCGGTTTAGGGTGATCTTCAAAGACTGAGTACCCTCTCGTACCGGATAATTGACCAGTTCGGCTGAGTAATCACAACACAGCTCGCGCCGCCAGCCTTCCAATGCATTTTCGAAGCTGCTTTTGAACCCTATTTGCTGCGCGATCACAGAACTGGTGAGAGTACACAAAAAAGTTGCTCCACTCAGAATTAAAGCTCTGGCGGTAGATCTAATACGCATATCGCCGGACAACCTCTTTGTAAAAGCGATGGGTAACGCGATTAATATAGTAGTGACAGCCATCCGCTAGTTTACGAAGTTGAGCTTCCTCTTTAGCTTTGACATAGTCGTTTAAATAATTAAAAAAGCTTGGGGGTTGAGCGGCTAACTGCTCGTGAAATCGATTTTCAACAAAATTGTACAGCTCAATATCATATTTATTGACATCCTCAATTAGTTCAATAACGGAAGGGTCGACGTCCTGATATATCTGCTCAGAAGAAGAAACGTTACTTCTACTATATAGGGGAAGTCTCCATCCTAAGAGCTCTTGCATCAAGACGAGTGTTTCGTCAAAATGCTCGATAAGTCCAGTAACAGAGAAGTAGTTAACTATATTTTCCTTTGCTAAAGAGAGCGCGGCATCATCAACGGGATAGAGACGATCCGCATTTTCTTCAAGTAAATGAGGCTCATGAACTTGAATTGCCAGTTTTGCACCTGAAAAATATTTGGTCAGGTTATTTTGAGTGTATCTCCCAGCATGGCGAATAAACTCTTCCAAAGTTAAGCTTTCGCGAAAATTGGAGCGAGTTTTACAGAGATAAGAGTACATTGAAATAACTCGATTCACCGGATTGCGCAAAACTGTAATATAGGTTGCCGGTTGCTCAAAGTAGCGATGTAAACCGAAGCCTAAATGTCCCGATACAAATCGGATACCTTGCCTTTGCTCAGGAGTTAGGTGCTGGAGCTGAGCAAGGCGCCGTGAATGGTTAGCAGCAGAACCGTACAACTCATAAATCCTTTGGGGGGGGGCCTGATATTGAATGATATATCGAAGGGTTGTCCCTGCTGCCTTCGGTATATGCATGAAAATAGTTAGCGGAGACGAGACCGCAGCACATTGGTTCATAGTTGTAATTTGAAAGAGAAGAGATTTAGGTAGGTCGAGAAAAAGATTTTTTTCCTAACTTTACTAGTGTCTGCGGAACTTCCCCTCGGGACAAGATGCTGGCAATCAACAAATAAATAATCGTCAAACAAAAAGGCTCAAAAAGTTTGTGTAACACAAATGGCTGGTGGGCTACGACATATAGTGCCAATAACATGGAAACGGTTGGCAACCCAATCATTTTAACTACGTTACCTAGAGATAATTGCGCCACGCAGGTTGAAACGAGCAAAAATCCTAAAGTGCCGGCTACACCTAAAACAGCAGAAACCGAAATCGCAACACCTGTTGTGCCGCCCCACTGAGCCCCATACCAATAGGCAGGAATGGAGAGTGGAATTAAAAGCCAATTAATCAAGCCGTTATAGCCCGCTTTATTTGTCGCATTAAGTAAGGTCCCAAAGGTTTTAAAAAATAATCGAGCATAAGCATATATGCAAAGGATTTGGAAGAGCCCAACCGCATCTGTCCATTGTTCTCCATAAATTAACGGAATTAGCCATCCAGCGCTAATAAAAGCTGAGCCGTATACAAAAGCGCCCATCAAAGCATTGAGACTTAGCGCTTGGTAAAAGAAGGATATTTGTTGTTTTCTATTTTGCTGAGAGAGCACAGAAAAATTTACGACTTGGCAACGAGTCAATACAAATAAGGGCAGCATGGCTAGTTGATAGGCGATGTTATACTGTCCTAATGAAGCAGCACCTAGTAATTTACCAATCAGTAAAGTGTCTGCATTGTTGTTGGTATAGGTGGCTAGCTGAACTGCCATTACTCCGCCAATAAATCCCTTTACTTCCTTCAGTACCGGCCAGTTAGGCCACCAGTAGAAACTGAAACGAAAGCCGCTTCTTCGACGCAGCAGAAAAGATCGAATAAAAGCTGTTGTCAAGTAACCGGCAATAAATGACCAAACTCCTGCACCTGACGCTGCCCAGCCTAGTGTAGCAAACAAGCCCCCAACGTTAGCAGTGCTGTCGATTAGCATTAGTTCACGGAACCGGAGTTGATGAACCAGTACTGAGCGATGACAGGTGCTGCCCGCACTAATTAATAGGGTGACTGCCGCCGCAGCCGTCAACGGCCAAACAATAGGAGAACCAAAGAATTCAGAGATAAAGTATCCAAGGATAATTTGGACAATAAATAAGCCAATAGCGAAATCAATGGCAAAGCTATAAACCGCGTTAGACAAGGTGCGATCACGGTAGTCTCGCTGAACTAATACCTGTGCAATAGAGGACTCTCTAAAAATCTCATAAAACACTAGCTGCACTTGAACCATTGCCCAGATACCAAACAGCTCGGGGGTTAGCATCCGAGCCAAAACTGCTTGAGCAAGAACTTTGAGCAATCGATTATTAAGATAGCTTAGAGTTGTCCATAGTATTCCGCCCGTAACTTTCCTGGTATTAATCTCAGTCATTGGCTATTTTACAGGTGAGGCAAGCACTCAAAATTAGGAACGCTTGCAATTTCGCGCCCCTTCTCGCCAAGCCATGCACGGAGGGACGAATCATGACAGAGTACAGATAGACTAGCGGTGAGTTCTTCCATGCCTGAATCAGGCGGTAATAGCAAGCCAGACTCAAGATGGTGTACCGCATCTGCCACTCCTCCAATTCGAGTCGCAATTACAGGCTTTCCAAAATAACCGGCCTCACGATAGACAATTCCAAATCCTTCGATACTTCGAGCTGTGGGCTCATAGTAAGTCGGCATTGCAAAGATTTCACAAGCTGCATAGTAGCCACTCAAATCTTCGTCAGGGACATACCCAGCAAACAAAATTCGCTCTTCTAAATTAAGAGACAGCACTTGCGATCGCAGTTCATCTTCTAGCGGTCCTTTGCCACAGATCAGATAGTAAACATTCAAGCCCTCTGAAAGTAGCATCGGGAAAGAGGCAATTACCCGGTCAAAACCCTTTCGCCGAACCAGGCGTCCTACAGACAGAATTGCGATAGCATTTTCTGCCAGTTGCCACCGCGCACGAATTTTTTGTCGAAGCTGATACTGGGCTTGTAAGGTGTCGGCACCGGGGAATCGCTGCTCAATTACCCCCGGATTAATCACCATTGTATTAATCTTTGAAGTAGATAAAGAATTGACTAGATGCTGGTTTAAGTATTCACAGGTGAAACGGCTATTGCAGACAACCGGGTCTGCAATAGCCAGGGTACGATAGAAAGCAAACTTGAGAGAGCGGTGGCGCAGTGGACAAAGTAAGTCATTTCCGTGGAGATAAACAATTGTATGTACGGGTAATAGTCTACTCAGCAACCATAACGCCGGAAAGTCATATCCATGCCCCCATTCTAAATAGCGATAGCGATACCGGACGAACAACCACAACCCGCCTAAAAACTCATTTATCAAATACCAAATTTGCTTGAGGATGCCGCCAACAGTGCCCCATTTTGCGAGCTTATTGTTCCATGCATCAGGCATTAACCAGCGATAAACACGAAACGATTGAGCCTGATCGAAACTTATGGCATCTGGACAATTAGCAGTTAAAACCACAACACGCTCAGGCGTTTCTAGACAGCGACTATAAACATAGTCCTGAATCCCACCTGGTTCCGGGTGAAAAACTCGACTTACAATTAAGATATCGGGTCTATAGGCTGAGTGTATCTTCTTTTGTGACTTAACAGCGGTTCTAACCATAATCATTAAATTAACGACATAAGCTTAAGCGGCGATTTTTTTGGGAAGTTGGTTCGCCTGCGACTGAATATTCGTAATCTCCATTAACTTGTGAGCATAGGAGACAGGAGAACAGTTTTGTCTAATCCACCGCTGACCTGCCGCAATCTGAGAGCCTACATGAATACTGTGGAGCACGGAAGAGATCACACCAGAAGCTGCTGCCGGGTGATTAGTATGAATAGTCCAAGCTGGTGCAAAGTTCTTCAAAATCTCACCAACCCCTCCGCTAGCAAAGCCGACCACCGGAACACCACAGGCGACAGCCTCAACCACTGTACGACCAAACGGCTCGCGAGGTGCCAACGTCACAACACAATCAACCGATTTATAATAATCGACAATGTTGAAGGTAGGTGGCAGCACGACAAATCGCTCCTCCACACCGCAGCGACGAGCCTTTTCAATAAGTCGTTGAGTATTGCGCTTCTCAGGGGAAGAATCCAGTCCCATCACAACCCACCAGTAGTGATTACCTGCGGCGTTGAGATATCCTAAAACTTCTGGCATCTGCATCAAATTTTTATCGTTTACTCCACCCGGAGAAGAAATTCTGGCAGCTGTTAACAGAATTTTGCCGCCAGATAAAAGGAGCGGTCTCAAATTTTCGGGAGGAAGAGAATTTAGTGGTTGGCTATTGAAATAGTCAGTATCAACAGCCGGATATAGAACCTTTGAAACTTTCTTGACCAGACGTCCCTCCACCGCCGACGCCGTGTAGTGGGAATTAGAAAATCCCTCAGGAGCGAGCAGGTAAAAGATCCCACGGCGGGCGATATTACCTAACGGATTATAAGAAAGAGCTTGATCTCGAAACATATGATAAATGGGGCGTTGATGTCGGCGTAGGTGACAGATAGAGCTAGCTAAGGGCTTCATTAGCTCACGGCTTACGCAATTTTCTAGGAGCAGCGGATAACTTGAGGGGAACTGATTCACATAATCCATAGCTCGAATAAAAAAATCACTCTGCCGCCCTCCCGGTATGCCTTTTACAACAGCTCCAGTCCCTGCTTTGTTGATTAGATAATCTTCCATCAAAGAATCTGTTCGTACTAGCAGCTGGAAATGCTCCGCCGCATTACACCGAATAAAGCCTCGTGCCAGCATAGAAAGTGAAATAACCATGCCGCCCAAATTATCGCAGTACCCAGGCACGCAGAATATAGTTCTCATAACACCAAGCTCTCAACAAACTTTTGGCAGAATACGCGTATTAAAACTATTTGAAGAGACTAAGTTTCAAAGCTTAGTAGATTAGATTAATCTCTCATTTGAGTGTCGCTAAATAATTCAAGTCGCAACTAAATCAGACGTCAAACTAGATCGCGAAGAGTAGCTATATTGACCTTTCTGTTGTGATTCCACATCATTAGCGACAACGCCGACAATACGAGCCTGCTGCTGCTCTAACTGTCGTAGGCTATCAATCACGGCAAAACGGTCACTTTCACCGGGACGAATGACAAAGAGTACGTTTGGTACGACTGAACTCATAAGTAAAGGGTCTACGGTCAGACTAACAGGTGGCGTATCTATCAGTATGTAGTCATAGGCCTCCCCATAGATATTTCTTTCGATAAATTGACGAAAACCTCCCTGCGCATAAAATTCACCAATTTTATCTGAGGCCATAGACAGAGCTGGTAACGCCGATAAATTTTCAGTTAATACGGTTCGTTCCGCACCTGTAGAGACCTGCAAAGCGAGCCTGCGAGTCAATTCTCGTCGCCGTAGATCGCCATCAATTAGCAGCACATGGAAACCCAGCGCTGCTAGTGCCCAACCAAGGTTCAAGGTCACCGTCGTTTTCCCTTCACCAAAACTAGCACTGGTTATTAAAAGACGACCAGTCTCAATCGTTAAAGATTGGATAGCGGCGGCCAAACGCTCAAACTCTAATTCTGCTTCTACACGGGGTGGAATTGAACTAAACGCTTCTTCAAGCCGAGCTATAGTAACCAGTACTGGCAGTTCGGCACGTTGCAAATCCTCTGGACGCAGAAGTGTTTGTCCCTTCTGCAACCCGGTAATAAGAGCCAAATTGCCAAACACAGCAGCTAATAAACCGCCCAATATGATCACTTTGTCTTTTGGCTGGGAGGGCTTTTCATTCACAGTAGGCGCTTGTAGAACTTGGACATTTGGATATGCACCAAAGGGGCTAGATATTGAATGTTCTAACTGGGCTAACAATCCCTTATATAGCCCTTCTGCAATTTGATACTCTCGCTCTAGCTGCAGCAGGGGCGTTTCATTTTGAGATATTTGGCTCAGCTCAAACCCCACATTGTCAATTTGCTGCTGAATTTCTTGGGCCTGCCTGTTAAGCGCGGCCTCTTGGCTACTGGCTTCTATCAGTTGTCCAATAAGGCCGATGCGACTGTCACCATTTTCCGTACCGCCAAGGGTCGCATCAACAAAGTCTCCACCCGGAAATAATCGGTTAAACCGTCGGTCAAGCTGCCTCCTTAACTCACGTTGCTGCTCTACCAGACGCTGAACCCTTGGATGAACTTCCGTGTAACTTCCTCTGGCCTCTGCTAACGTTGCCTCTAACGCCGATAGCTGCACGCGCAAAGATTGATACTCTTGATCCTCCGCTAGACGTAGCGATCGCACTGCTGTGTCTTGATCCATTTGCAGTACTTCGGAAAGGACTTGGGCTTGGCTAGCGCTGGCGCGGCTTTGAGACAAAGCACGACTCCTTTCTGCTCTCAACGCATCAATAGTTCCCAATAGACCACTCACTTGCTCGCTAGAGTTAACGATTCCAGTAGTTTCCTTAAAATCGTCAAGCTTTCGCTCTGCCGAGTTTAACTGCTCTTTTGCCGAACTAAGCTGTTCGATAGCATATTGGCGGCGCAGAGAAATATCGTTTTGGCGCAGCTCGGACAGCCGCTGTTGGAAGGCACGGATCAAGCTCTCGAGGCGCAGCTTAGCAAGGTCAGGCTCCTCTCCAGAAGCGGTAATCGCCAACAAAGTCGAATTTTCTTTGGGTATAACAGTAAATAGCGAGCGATACTGATCGATTGTCCAATCGCTATCCGATTCCAAATCCGTCCGTTTTGCTTTTTCCAAGACTTCACTGCTAGTGATAATAGTAGCTAGAAGATTAAGGGGATTAATCTCTCTTGTGAAAACTCTCTGCTCACTATCGCGAATCGCACCAAGTGAGCCAAGATCTGCTTGCAAATCAGTTGTCTTAACAGGTAGATTCAGCTGCGCATCAGCAGTCCAAATCGGAGTAAACGAACGACGGTAATTAAGCACGAGAAAAGCCGTTGCCCCCAAAATAGCAACGTTAAATGCCGTTATTGATGCCCAGTGACGCCGTAACATAGAGATCGAAATAGCCATCTTTACACGCTCGTTTGCAATATATATTGTGTGAAGAAATCCACGACCCCGCTGCAAGCAGACGAGGCATGGAATACCCTTTTTGGTCTCACTCACGCTCCAAGGAGCGTGGAATATAACCTTGCTGAGATTCAAGACAGTTTCTGTCTAAATCGGTTTGGAAGGAAAGTTTGGAGATATCCTTTTAATCCCAGACGAACAATAGATGTTCCAGCAGAACTCGAAAAACCGCTGATGCTATGGCGGATGAATCTTTCGAGGGTACTGCGTAAACTCCTGCGCAGTGCCACGCTTTCCCGCAAACTATGAAGCCCGAAAGAAATACCAAGACCAAGCGACTCTCTTCTCTCGTAAAGAGCAGTAACTGCGCGATAT
>JBCDHF010000147.1:0-10446 GCA_038750375.1 Cyanobacteria bacterium P01_H01_bin.15 | reverse complement strand
TTATCTCCTGTGGCGGTTTGTACCGATTGTCAGGGCCAAGGTATTGGGCAATCCCTAATCAAGTGTGGCTTACAAGAACTCAAGAAAAATGGCGTCAAGTTCGTAACCACTTACGGTGACCCAGCCTTCTACTCCAAAGTAGGATTTGAGCAGATTTCACAACTTGCGATCGCAAGCCCCCATCCTCTCTCCCAACCACAAGGATGGCTTGGACAATCACTAGCTGCTGAGCCAATTAGGAACATCCCTGGCCGCTGCACCTGCGTTAAGGCACTGGATAATCCAGAATATTGGTAATGCTGAATTATAGATAGCTCTCACTCACGGTGTTTGATCGTAGAAGGACGTTGTGATCACTTTTTGCGATCGCAAACGTCCTTCTTCAACTAATGAATAACCTAACGCCACTCATCCCAATCTTCATTAAAGATTGAAGTATCTGGGAACGCAGTCGGATTACCACTTTCATTCAATCGCCGTTTCAGTTCTTGCAGGTCTTTTTCCGCAAAGAAGACTCCGTCTACCATTTCGTAGGGGAAGATGTCCTTCTCAAGACTGAATACAGCCGCCATGCCGGCTGCCACCCCGGAGGACCACTCGAAGGAATGCACCCGATAGGCAGCCGCCGCAATATGACTAACCGCGATGCTTTTTCCGGCGATGAGTAAATTATCAATCTCTTGGGGAATTAAGGCTCTCAGCGGAATTTGGAACGGATAGGCTTGTCCCGCACCTCGTCGCTCACCCTCTCTTTCGGTATTTCCTGGCTTCTCCGGTGGAGATTCCGTCATACAAGGATGAAAATCGATCGCGTAATGCCCAATGCCCACCGCATCCGGAAAAATGGTTGAGCGAGTCCGTCTTGCGATCGCGTCAGGTGCCACCTCACCATTAATAATCTGGACGCCCTCTAAACCAGCCAACGTTGCGCGCATACGACGATAGGTATCCGGATCTAAGGCTTCTTTGTAGAAATCATCCTCGTAGTCTCGGCGCGACATATCCAGTTCCCAAACGGTAAACCCATCGGGATAACCCCGAAAGGGACGACCGATAATGCGACGTCCTTCTCGCATGTAGGGGTATTTTGATAAGCCGTGAACGGTTCCCATCGGTGACTCTAACCCTGAAACATACCGATGATTGGGCTCAGGCTCTTTAACACCGTCGCCTAATTGAGAATCTGTAGTTCCAGCCACTAACCAGTGATAGTAAGCCAGCGCATGTTCTTCACCGCGTTGAAGGGTCTCGGTACGTAAACCCCCGAGCCAGCCGCCGGGTGCTAGCTGTCCGTCCGCTTGGAGCTGCTCCCGCGTATAAATCAAATTGTCTTGGGATGTGCCTGGACGATAATCATTTCCCCAGGTCCAGTTCTGCATGGAGATATCCCCTGGTGTCGGACTCGAAAACACAATGCCCCGAAACTGGTCTTGAGGGCCGGTTTCTGGACTCCAAATCCGGCGATAGGTAAATACCAAATCAAAGCTGGCTAAGCGATCTAACTCGTAGCTGAAATAGGGCGCGTACTGTTGATAAAAATCCGGCTCTGGTTGCGGTTGCGGCTCAGCCGTTTGCTCCATGGCAAAGGTATAGGTAAAGCCCTGAGTACAGTATTGATCACCACTCACGCTGGATGAAGACGGCTCTAAGTAACTCCGTGGATCAATGCCCAAGCGATAGGGAATGTTGGTGAGACCGATGAGTTCACCCGTTTCAGTCGCATCAATCACAAACCAGGGTGCTCTGGTCGCATTCTTGAGATTTTCCGGCTTGGGTTCAAAGCGGATAATGTCTTTGGTAAATAAGTCTGAGTCTTCGTAAGTAAAGGCGTCCTCAATTGTTTGGGATAGAGGCAACGTATTGAGTGGGGGGGCGCCATCTTTGGGCTCGTGTCGAATTGCGATCGCGCGGGTAATGATTGTGCTCCCTTCACCCGGACTTTCGGCATATTCCAGCTCTTTGATGACGGTATTCGGGAACCATTTCAGTTCGCCCTTGCCTTTCTTTTCTGCTTCTTGCAGCTGCTTGAGCATCACCGTATGGGCATCTCGCGGCAGAAAGCAAGAGGCACTGACCCAACAATCTCCAGGATTGAGCTCGTCATAAAAATCCTCAATGCCTTCTCTAAAAGTTAAGTAGCCCCGAGGAAAAAACAGTTCTGAGCGTTGAGTTGCTCGTTCGTCCAAAGCAGACGTTCCCTGAGCAGAAATTTGTCCGCCTACCCAGTCAGTAATTTCGGTCATGCAAACGGTGGCACCGGCTAACAGCGCCTCATAAGCCGCGCCCGTTCCGGCAAGACCGCCTCCAGCAATGAGTAAGTCACAGGTTTCGACGTGATCAGTATCGGGAGCCGCTTGGGCGGGTGGCAGTAGTTGAACGGAAATTAAAGAGAGAGAGAGAGAACAGAGGGTGCGGCGAAGAGTCAGGAGCATGGTTAACAATCGAGAGAATATCGGTCTAATAGATATAAACAGCGCCAGTTTGGTGCAGATTAACTGTGTTTTGACCATCGGAACTGTCTTTGGCTGGCGTCACAGTGACCGTAATCTTGTTATCAAGGTCAGTTCCCCCGATGGCGAAGTCCAAGGCCAGGTTCCCCGACTCTGGGTAGATAAACACATAGGTGGGACCGTCAACTTCGCTCAGTCCACCGGTTCCCCCAGCCGCTAACTGGCGAGGTTCTGTTAAATCACCGGAGCGTTCGTAACGTAAAGGGCTGCCGGTTTTATTCAAAATCGTAAGTTGGACGGGCTTCTGCGGGTTAAAGCGAATGGCTTCGGGCTGCCAAGGTCCCGGTTGAAAGGTTTCGGCGGGCGGATCTTGAGCGTCGACTCGGGGAGCAAATAGTGCTGGCGCGATCGCAGATAGGCAAACAAGGCTCAAAACACTTAATCCAGAGCGGAACGAAGTTAGCATGGCAAAATTCCTCAAGAAAGTCTTTGGGTCAGCGCCGTCCAGAGATGGGTGTCTGTGAAATTGTAAATAACGTCATGCGCGCCGAAGTCACGGAGCCGTTCTGGAGTATGGCCAGAGGCCACCCCATAGGTAAACAGGTTAGCGGCGACCGCAGCCCGAATACCCGACGGCGAATCTTCAAACGCGATCGCATTGCGACTGTTAACGTCTAATTGCTGCAGCGCCAGCAGATAAGGAGCCGGATCGGGCTTACCAGGTGGCGCTTCTTCAGCCAAAATCAAGACTGGCAATTCATTCCGTAGGTTCAACGCATCCATCATAAAATAAGCGTTTTCTTTCGGCGCGTTGGTTACGACAGCTGCCTTCAGACCCTGCTCTTGAATCCAGGCCAGCATAGAATCTAGCCCAGCTAGGCGAGTGAGATCTGTACCACGCTGCCGAAAAGTGGCTTCCTTGTCCCAAGCAAATTGGGCCACTTCTGCTGGGGTTAGCTGCGGCAGTAAATCCTGCAGGATGTCCTCATTGACCCGACCCGAAATCCGTCGACGGTAAAAAGTATGGTCGATGTCATAGCCGTAGTTCGCAAGTAATTCTTGCCAAATCGTAAAGTGGATCGGATCTGAATTGACGAGGGTGCCATCTAAATCAAACAAAATTGCTTCCAGCATTGTTGTGAGGACCTACCCGCGTTTACCGCAGAGAATTATACACATATGCGATCGCAAAAAATCGCGACCTAGTCTGGAGTTAATCCAGAGATTTCACCGCTAAATTCTAAAAGTTAATACTGAGGATTTTTTAGGGATACCGGGAGAATCAGTCCCAAGTGACAGCCACTTGTTTCGCCTGATACCGAGCGATTGAAGTCTGTCATAAGTGGAGGGTCTCCTACACTAGGCAATGATGAGAACTAAGTGCTCCAATGAGTGAAATATTCTATTGATGGACCTTAATTCTGTTGGCTCAATACCGTGTGCGTCAGCACGTTAATCCTTTAAGTGCGCGTTATCAAAGACCTATCCAAACCCCTAACTGGGCAGAAGTGTTTCAGGATATGTCGGCGCCATTACACCTCGATATTGGATGTGCCCGAGGTCAGTTTTTATTAAAAATGGCCAGCGCTCACCCCCATCAAAATTTTATCGGTGTAGAAATTCGAGAGCCTCTTGTAATTGCGGCAACAGCCGAACAACAACAGTTACAGTTACGTAATTTGGCTTACTTGTTTGGCAACATCAATTTTGAATCAGAGCAATTTTTCGCAGCTTTACCGGGTTCCTTAGAAATGGTCACCATTCAGTTTCCGGATCCTTGGTTCAAACACAAACACCACAAACGGCGGGTTGCTCAGCCGGAATTATTACAGGGAATCGCAAAATTCCTAAAACCGGAGGGACGCTTATTCATCCAGTCGGATATTTTCGAGGTAGTGGATGAGCTACGGCGGTTGATCTTAAAGATTCCGGCGTTTGTGGCGACCCATGAGGGGGAATGGTTAGATGAGAATCCGCTGCCAGTAGCGACGGAGAGGGAGGAGTATGTGCAGGCGCAAAATTTACCGGTGTATCGGGCGCTGTTTCAGAAGGTGGGTTGACGGGGGGTTAGTTAGATTTACGATCGCTATCAGCGAGGAAGGCGGAGACGAGATAGCCAACGAAGGCACCGATAAAGGATAGCAGGGTGGCTACGATTTGAGGGGGAATTTGGCTCAGGTAGTTGATTTCGATGGTTTCGACGGGGAAAGTTTCGTCAATGCCTGCGCTGATTTTGGAGGCTTTGCCGCGAAAGCTGACGGTAAACCCGTCTTTGAGGAGTTGGACTCGTCGGATGCAATCGATGTTGCCGCGATCGATGATTAGAAACTGTTGGGGTTTGAGTTCTAGGGTTTGGTTGTCGATGCGTATTTTACCGGTTTGAAGAGTTGATATTTTTTGTTCTTCGCCGACGATTCCGGTTTCTCGAAGTCTGAAAAAACTGAGCTTGCTGATTCCGAAGTCACTCCAGATCCAACGTTCTGTATTGGTTTTTTCTAAGGAAGGTAATGCTAGATATAGCTCTGATTCATCAGCGATTTCTATTTGTTGAAAACTGCCATCTACCTCGCATGTTGAAGTAGATCCATCTTCTGTCATCAAGTCCAGAGATGTATTTGTGTCGGTTGCAAGTTCTAGGGATGCTATTTCTGGTAAATTCAATCTTAAGTCCAATTGATTGAGGCTGTCGTTGTAGCCTAGTTGCACGATAGTATCGGCAGGAATTTTGAGTTGAGTTAAGTCAATCCGGCTGTTATCTGTTGCCGGTTGAATGGTGCTGACTTCACTGGCGATTTGGGTTGTTGTTTGATTGACGCAGTTTAAGTTGAGTTTGTGGGGACCGATGATTTCTAAATTTTGCAGTTTGCGAATACTGTTGAGGAAACTTAGGAATTCGGTGTTTGTGGAATCACTGACTTGAAAGTTTAGTTGCTCAGCAGTGACTTCTCCTTCAAACGGCTTGGGATAGGGAATATAAGCCAAGCTAAGAATACCGAAGGCAATACCTGCGAAGACTAAGCCAGTAAATAATTTACGAGAGATTTTGGTGGGTTTACGGGTGACTTTAGGCTGGTTGGGGTTGCCCATAAGCTATCTACCTAGAGCCAATCGGGATCGTGGATAAATTTGAGGGTGCGGGGAAAACTGTCGGGCTTTTCACCACGAGGGTAAGTGGTAGCTTCGTAGTTTATTTCGTAGATTCCGGCCGATGCTCCGGCTTTGGGTTGCCAAATAAAGCGAATTTCTTTGGCGTTGGTTTTAGGGCGAGTTTCGCTGTGGAAAATTTGACCGCCTTGGCGGATTTCGAAGGATTCAAAACTAGCGGGTTCAGCGAGGAAAAAAACAAATTCGTATTGTTTGCTGCCACTATTCAAAACAACGGGCACATAGGTTTTATTGGGTAGCTCAGCGAGGGTTTGAAGTTTGGAGGGTTTAACTTTAGCCTCTTGTAGAATCTGGGGAGACCAGGCGTAATTTAGCCAAGCGCCTTGGGGTTTAAGCGGAACTTCGTTTAGTACATATCGCTTGCGGCGATTTTGAATCTGAAGAGTGGGTTGACCTTGGTTGAGTTTGGGAATTTTGAGGGAGAGTGTTTCGTCTGGATTATCGGCGAAGCGACCAATGGCGAAAGAGACCAGTTTGACGCCGTCAGCAATTAAACCTCGCGCTTGAATGCCTTCGCAGCGACCATCGTTACGTCGTTGGTAGGCTTGGGCGGGTTGAACTTTCTCTGGACAGGCGTGGGCGGACAGAGTCCCTAAACTCAGGAGTAGTGCGGCTGTCAGTAGAGGGGTCTTCATTGGTCAAGCAGTCACTTCAACGATTTAAGTTAAGTATAGATTACTAAGATTACAAAGCCCCCCAGTTTCTTATCTGTTCAAGTATGCGATCGATAGGATGGGCAAAGCCAAATTCACCGGTCGTGTCGCCGGTTTGTTCAGAGCCTAGCGTGTTGAGGTTGGCGGTCTGTTTGTCACCGATTTGGAAGAGCATGCCGACTACGCGATTATTTGTTTTGTCGAGGATAGGGCTACCAGAGTTGCCCACAGCGAGTTTGGCATCTAATTGAAGTTCGCGGTTGACGGTGTTGGAGACGTCGCCTTCAACGTAGGTCCAAGGGTTACCCGTGAAAGGATGACCAATAATGACGATATCAGCACCCAGGGTCATGGGTTGGGCTTGCTGTTGCAGCGGCTGAATGTCCTCTGGCGCGTCATCGACTTATAGGACAGCGAGATCGAGTTCTTGGTTCTCGGCGGTAATGTGAATTAGTTGAGCAGTGAGGCGTAGGCGGCGTTCTGTTTGTTGGGGGGTGCTATAGAATTCAACTTCGACGGCTTCCCCTTCGGCAACAACATGGCGATTCGTCACTATCAAAAGACTCTTATCCCGGCGCTGGATTACCCAACCGGTTCCGCGATTGAAGCCGGTATTTGTGGCGGTGATAACGCGAACGATAGAGCGAAGAGTTGGCAGGAAGGGTTGCTCTTGAAGGGTTGGTAAGACTTCGGTGAAGGTGGGCGGAGTGGGGGTTTCTCGCAGCGCTAACCGTCTTTGCGCCTCCTCAAGATTATTTACTGCCCAAGCAAAAGTTGGATTGATTTCTAGGGCTTTTTGATAATTAGCGATGGCATCTTCTAATTTTCCCTGCTGCTGGAGAGCATAACCTAAGTTACTGTAGGGGTGTTCTGGCTCTGGATTACCTGCTTCAATTGAGCGATTGTAGGCTGCGATCGCATCCTCTAGTTTTCCTTGGTCTCTGAGCGCATTGCCCAGATTGTTGTGAGGAATAGCATAATCAGGATCGAGTTGGATGGCTTGGCGGTAGGATGCGATCGCATCCTCTAGTTTTCCTTGACGACGGAGCGCAATGCCCAGATTGTTGTGAGCAATTGCAAAGTCGGGATTGAGTTGGATGGCTTGGCGGTAGGCTGCGATCGCATCCTCTAGCTTTCCCTGGCGTCCAAGTGCAACACCTAAATTAATGTGAACTCGAAATAAATCAGGGTTGAGTTGAATTGCTTTCGAATTAACTGTGATTGATTCCTCAAGTTTGTTTTGTCTAATCAGTGCTCTGCCTAATCTGTAGTGTGCGTCGGCATTATCAGGCTCAATTTTTAAAACCTCCAACCAAATTGACTCTGCTTGAGAAAATTGACCAGCATTATACGCTGCAATACCCCGCTCAAAAAGCTGGTAAACATTTTGAGCCACCACAGCCCGAGGCGCACCCAATAAACCAAGTACCAATAAAACGCCAAACAGACGACGTACTTTCATCGTTCCAGCCCAGACCTGCGCAACTACAGAATCACCATTGAAACTTATTCTCCGTAGTTTACAGCAGCCCTCTCTACCGCGCCGAACTCCGACCATTGCGACGATGGACCTATCTTGTCCACAGGTATACCGGTCTCCGCAGCAATTTCTTCGAGCGACGATCCAGCATCCAACATCCTTAAAGCGATTTCTGTCGAAACTCTGACCTGCTCCTTCACAGAATCATCCAACGAGGTCTTAGCAACGCCCTCTGCATAACCCTCCAGCCAGCCCTCAGCATAAATATGTCGATAAGTACAAGACTCCCACATACCGCTCAACCTCACTCTAGCTCCCGCTGAATCTCTTCAACTTCGCTCAAAGACAAATGAGTAGCCGCCTCCACCTGCTCGCGTGACATCCCAGAATTCAGCAAATTCTTTGCAATCAGCCTGCGCTCCAAAGTTCTCCCCCGATCTTCCCCTTCCGCCAAGATTTCCTGATAAATTACAGACTCACGCATGACACCTTGCCTCAGCCAAGCTCTTTCTGAAGCCGTTTTACTTTCTCAAGAGGAAGCCGAGTAAATGCCGCAACCTGCTCTAACGGAACATCGGCTCGGAGCATATCAAGCGCAATTCGAATCTCAGCTTTTGCCTCTCCCTTAGCCTCACCTTCCGCCAAGATTTCCTGATAAATCACAGACTCACGCATAACATCCTGCCTCAGAATTTTTTGAATGATATCCTTTCCCAATACTAACCCCGCCAAAACACTGACCGACGCCACCACATCCGACCGCCGATTGCGCTCCAACCGCCCCGCCGCTTGATCCACCTGCCGCAAGATCTGCTCAGGATTACCCTGCTGAGTTAACACCGCAAACGGCAATAACCCCGGCACCGACAAAAACAGCTCCGTCGGCTGCTCCCAGAGGCGAATCACATCAAACTCGTGACGCGTCCGCGATAGCTCAAACACAGTCTGCCTCACCAGCGGAGAACTAGACGGTTTCAGGTAAACCACCACCTGCTTCATCTCCTTCTCCGGGAACCGCCGATACACCCGCAACCGATAATCCGCCATCCGAAACGCCATCTGTGCATCCGGCACCGTCTGAAATTCTGCTTGCAGCACTAAGGCGTCCGATTGCAGCAAAACCAACGAATCCGCCCGAATCGGGTCTATTGAAAGCTGTTTTCCAAAAAGGGGAAATTGAGCCTGCCTTATTTCCGGCTGCTCAAAATTTTTATTTCTTTCGAGCGGGTTTTGACTCTACCGTTGCTGGGTTGTTATCAGCAAATTAGCATTAGACCTTTGCGATCGCAAAAATTCGCCAAAATGCTCTTTCAATTTTCCGTCAGCTCTGCATTAAAAGATAAGTCGGCGTAATCGGTTTACACTGTCAAACAATCCTGATGTCCTTTGATCAATGTTCCCATCCCGGCGATCGCTTCTCCATCGAAAAACCCCTAGCGGTCAAGCCAATCTTTGGTATTTGCATTATTCCCGGAGCCATACAGATGGTCAGCCGGTAGAGACGGAATTGGGATATCTGCGTTTTTTTGCGACCCAAGCAACTCATTTAGGCATTCGGCTGGAAGTTTTGACAAATGGGGAAGGCGAAGCTGATGTTGTAACAGAACTAGCTCAACCGCAATTGGCTGAGTTGGATTATCGAGTCGTTGTTAGCGAAACTCCGGTACTGAAATGGGCAGAAGATAGTACAGAATATTTGCTTAATGGCGTGGTAGCGCTGCCTCTAGTATGCGATGAAGATGCCTTAAGGGCAGCGATGACTGCAGGACGGAGAGCGCGCTGGCAGAGACACCTGACGCCGGAATTACTAGAACCAGCTCTCACAGAAGATCATCTTTGGATTCCCTTGGGTGTCAGTGTTAATGATGCCAAGATGGTGCAACAACAACGGCTGGCAGCGCAACTTAGGGGACAAACGACCCAGTCTCTGCCCATCTATATTGAAGGCGGCAACATGATTGTGGGAGAAGATGCCGATAACCGAACCATTGTACTCATTGGTAAAGATGCGATTGATGCAAGTACTAAAGTTCAAGGGATGACCGGTGAGCAGCTCAAGGAACTTTTAGTAAAAGCGTTCCAGTTAGAAGATCCGGCACAAATCATCGAAGTAGAACAACCCGGTCAATTTCATCTGGATATGGGGCTTTTGTTTTTGGGTCAAGGTCGAGTAGTTGTGAACGATAGTACGGTGGCTCTTCTCAATGCAAAGGAAATGGCTGAACTCGCCCCTTGTACAACGACTGAAACAATGGCATCTCTACTGCAAATTCAACATACCCTGGAAGCAATCGCTGTGGTGGATCTTGAAGCCGCGGGGCTACAAGTAATGCGTGAAAATTTAGCCAATGGCGTTTACTGCAATTTTTGTAATGGTGAATTTATTGCAAGTAAAACCGGTCAAAATTATTACATCACGAATGGCACAGTTCCAGAAACCGAAACTCATTTCCGCAAATTGATGGTGCAAACTTGGCAGGTGGTAGATGATGTGATTTTTTCTCCTAGGGAACTAACTCACAAAAGTCTTCAGGAACGAGGCGGTGTCGGCTGTCGCATTAAAGGAACCAGCCTTCTCCTCAATCACTGAATTTTTGCGATCGCAGAAAAATTCGATGTCGGGCTAGTAACGCGGTCCTATAGCAGTCGACATCTTGTGAAGGGGGGGGCTGCGTGGCATCGGCTTGCGACTGGTGCG
>JBCDHF010000146.1:0-10569 GCA_038750375.1 Cyanobacteria bacterium P01_H01_bin.15 | reverse complement strand
GATCGTACGGCTCGAAGTTGAGCTCGATTTGTCACCCAAGATTTAGATGGCGATAGGACGTCTAACCGACCCCAAGAGATTTTTCTGTATTTCGACGGTTCCAACCAATCGGGATTGGCGTCTCCCACGGGCAACGTTTTTACCCTCTTGCAATCCGAGGCAGGACCTCTATACGCAGGAGATGGCAACACCGACGCCGTTTATCGGCTGATAGACCTCAATAACAACGCCAATGCCCTAGATCCAGGGGAAGCAACCGTTTGGTTCTCAGCCGCCGACAATGCCGGTGGGCTGCCTTTTTTGACCCCCAACGGACTTGGAGAAGACAGTCGCGGTGGGATTTATATTGTTACGGCAGATACTGGTGGTACACCTACTGGGGACTTTGTATATCGGACGGAAGATCTAAATAACGACGGTGATGCCAATGACGCGGGAGAAGCTAGTATTTGGCTGGATCTCCAAGCGCTCAATAGCGCATCTTCTGCATTTGAGATTTCTTTCATCAATGATGTCGCCTTTATTACGGACACCGCTGGCGGGTCGCCTCGGGTTTATCGGGCAGAAGATATCAACCAAGATAACGTTATCGATCCGCAAACTGAAGTCAGCGTATTTATTGACGACACGAATCCTTTTGGCGTCGGGACCTTTTACTTCGGGCTCGATGTCGATAGCACGAGCGTATACGGGTTAGATTTATTCTCGGATTCGGTCTTTCGCCTGACCGACCTCAACGGTAGCGGCACCATCGATCAAGCATCTGAAGCAGCTCAAGTCTGGAATCCTAGTGTTATCCCTGCGGGGTTTGACTTTGGATCTGGCGCATTTTCATTGGCGGTAGGACCTGACTCTGAGCTGATGCTAGCGGTTAATGGCTCATCAGCCGCCGACGATAACGTATTTCGCCTTGTCGACTTGAACGGTGATGGAGATTATTTGGATGCCGATGAGACCCTAATTTACAGCTCTCGGGAACTAACCGGATTCTTTCCGGTACGTCCGCGTGTAGCTGAGTTCAGCTCCAACGTGCCGCGAGTGCCTGAGCCGACATCAACCCTAGCCTTGCTTGGCTTAGTGGGCGCAGGTTTCAAGTCATTTAGTCGCCGTCGGTAAATTGAGTTACGCGATCGCAACTGCAAGAAACTAAGGCTTGCCCATTCTGCCCAGAAATTTTGTTGTTAGTGATCGCGTAGCCGTAAAATTTGTCCGGCTAAAATGGCGGCACCAAAGCCGTTATCGATATTGACCACACCAATCCCTGCCGCGCAGGAATTCAGCATAGTTAGCAGTGGCGATACGCCCCCGAAGCTTGCCCCGTAACCGATGGAAGTCGGGACTCCAATCACGGGACAATCCACCAAACCGGCCACCACGCTGGGGAGTGCCCCCTCCATCCCCGCCACCACAATCAACACGTCGGCATTATCGAGAACTTCTCGCTGACTCAGCAGCCGATGGATGCCGGAAACCCCCACATCCCAGAGCCGAACGGTTTGAAATCCACTGAGTTCTGCCGTCACGGCTGCTTCCATCGCGACCGGAAGATCGGCGGTACCGGCCGACAAAATGGAGATGGCACCGAGATGAGTCGAGCGCAAGAGCGGTTCGCCTAAGGCACAA
Source organism: Cyanobacteria bacterium P01_H01_bin.15 (assembly GCA_038750375.1). Lineage (GTDB taxonomy): Bacteria > Cyanobacteriota > Cyanobacteriia > Cyanobacteriales > JAAUTE01 > JAAUTE01. The sequence goes on along the minus strand of JBCDHF010000146.1, from coordinate 8,946 downwards.
ATTCGGGCTTCCGGATAATAGCGAGCGTCCCGAACATAAGAACGCACCTCGGAAAACACCGTCGGTGTAATGCGAGTAGCCATAGCCAGTTGCTTGCCGTCCCGAGATGCGATCGCAAGCATAATTTTGGCGATCTGCTCAGGGGTTTTACCCGGACCCCAAATGACTTCCGGAAAGCCCGTTCGAAGCTGGCGGTGATGATCGACCCGTGCAAAATCTTCGACGGGCTCGTAATTTAAATACTTCAGTTTTTCGAGAGCCGCGGTCGGCGCAACTTGACCTGCCGCGACTGCCTCTAATAGCGATCGCAACGCTTCCGGCTGACTCATAGATTTGATAACAATCCCGTATTTTTGATTTATTTATTGTGTCAAACTTTCTGAAAACTCTGGCAAAGTTGCGATCGCCAGTTGCAATCAAGCCCAGTTTTTCTGAGAATAAGTACAAATAATCATAAAAATTAATACAAAAGCGACTTTAGCCTGAGTCCAACGAGGAGAGAAGAGACTATGCAGACAGCCTCCGCGCTGCCAAAAGTCCCCCAAGCACTATTGAAGCCGGAGGGGGGGTGGAATACCAACGTTTGGATGTTTTTATTCGCCTGTCTGCTCTTTCCGCTGGTACATATTAGCTTCCTCTTTTTCGGTGGCCCGGGCTGGTTAACCTTCATCGGCACCTTCGTGGCGCTGCATCTGCTCGGCACGGTTATCCATGACGCCTCCCACAATAGCGCTCACAAAAACAGAATTATCAACGCCACCATGGGGCACGTGAGTGCTCTGATGATGGGTTTTGTATTTCCCGTATTTACCCGCGTTCATTTGGAGCATCATCGCCATGTGAACGATCCGGAAAATGATCCGGACCATGTGGTCTCCACCTTCGGACCCCTGTGGCTGATTGCGCCTCGGTTTTTCTATCACGAGGTTTATTTTTTCCAGCGTCGACTCTGGCGCAAAAATGAGCTGCTGGAATGGTTTGTCAGTCGGCTGATTTTTGGCTCAATTGTCTGGGCGTCCCTGCAGTACGACTTTTTCAGCTACATCATGACCTACTGGTTTTTGCCAGCGGGTTTGGTCGGGTTTTTGTTGGGGCTCTTTTTTGACTATTTCCCCCACCGACCCTTTCATCAGCGTGATCGCTGGAAAAATGCCCGCGTATATGCTAGCCCAATTCTGAATCTACTAATTGGCGGTCAAAACTATCATTTGGTTCATCATATTTGGCCCACTATTCCCTGGTATCACTACCAGCCGGCCTATCGAATCGTGAAGCCGCTGCTGGAAGCCAAGGGCAGTCCACTGAGATTAGGCATTCTAGAAAGTCCCAAGGATTTTGGAAATTTTGTGTACGACTGCGTGCTTGGCATTCGACCTCATTTTCCCAAACCGGCCAACGCATCCGACGAATCCCCTGACTTGCCCTCTAGCGCGACTGCTCTTACGCCCAAGGCTCGTTAATAGTGCCCACCCAAGCTCACACTGCCTAGTCTCTGCAACCCTTGCAAAAATTTTGTGATTGTCAACCGAGGAGTTTTTTAAACTAGAAGCAGACAAACAGCAGAGGAAGCGCTATGGCTTTGGCAATTGAGGTGAAAAACCTTAAAAAAAGCTACGGTGACAGGCTTGCCGTCAAAGACATCTCTTTTGAGGTGGAACGCGGCGAGATTTTTGGCTTATTAGGACCGAATGGGGCAGGAAAAACAACTATCATCCGCTGTCTATGTACCCTGTCTCAGCTAGACGGTGGTCGCATCGAAGTGTGTGGCGTTCCGGTCAGTCAGCCCCGCGCCGTACGGAAACGACTGGGTTACGTAGCTCAAGAAGTTGCGATCGATAAAGTGCTAACGGGGCGAGAACTACTCAATCTTCAAGCCGCACTTTACCATCTCAAGGGGTCTGCGGCCCGCGATCGCATTGATCAGCTTTTAGATTTACTGGGTCTGACTGAGTACGCAGATCAAAAAAGCGGCACCTATTCTGGCGGCTTACGTAAGCGTTTGGATTTAGCGGCGGGGCTGCTGCATCAGCCAGATGTGCTGGTCCTAGACGAACCGACGGTCGGCTTGGACATTGAGACTCGGCGTATTGTTTGGGATTTCTTGCAAAGACTCCGCGAAGCGGGCACGACAGTGTTAATCACCAGCCATTATCTGGAAGAAATTGACGCTCTGGCTAATCACCTTGCCATTATCGATCGCGGTGAAGTAATCGCCACGGGTTCCCCCGCAGAACTCAAAGCCAGAGTTGGTGGTGAGCGCGTCAGTCTCAAAATTCGGGAATTTACAGCGCTGGATGAAGCAGAAAAAGCCAAAGATATGCTGTTGACTTTGCCGTTTGTGGAAGGCGTTGTGGTTAATACAGGGCAGAACAACTCCTTAAATTTAGTCGTGACAGCAAATAGTAATCCGTTGAGTCAAATCGAACAAACCCTAGCAAAAGAAGGACTGCCGATTTTTAGCTTGGCTCAATCTCGCCCGAGTTTGGATGACGTCTATTTGGCTGCTACAGGCCAAACGATCATGGATGCCGAAATTGCGGCGGCTAACGCGAGAGATCTCAAAGCCGAGAAAAAACTGCAAATGAAAAGTAGTTAATGTTGCTTTGCTTATCCCCAAATTCTTAGACATTTAGTTGATAACACGTTTTTAAACCATGACTTCCAGCACCTCTCCTGTTGACCCGCGCTTAGTTCCCAGCTCTATTGCCAGTGCGGATGTCGCTATTTCAGACAACGTTATTAGCGATTTTCTGCAAGAAACCCTCGCAATGACGCAGCGACTGTTCATTCAACTGCAACGCCGCCCCACAACACTATTTGCAGGGGCGATTCAGCCGTTAATGTGGTTAATCTTATTCGGTGCTTTATTTGTTAACGCCCCTCAAGGCTTCCTCGGAGACGATATCAACTACGCCAAATTCTTAGCGCCAGGAATTATTGTTTTCACCGCATTTTCGGGCGCACTTAACGCGGGGTTGCCCGTGATGTTTGACCGCGAATTTGGCTTTTTAAATCGCTTGCTGGTAGCGCCTTTAGCCTCTCGCTTTTCAATTGTGGCCGCTTCCACGATTTACATTATTGCTCTCAGCTTTCTGCAAACGGCTGTCATTGTTGGAGCTAGCGCCTTTCTAGGAGCAAGTTTGCCAGGTCTGGGTGGTTTGTTTGCGATCGCAGCCATTGTATTTTTAATCGTCCTTGGAGTGACAGCTCTGAGTTTGGGGCTGGCCTTTGCACTACCCGGACATATTGAGTTAATTGCCGTGATTTTTGTCACGAACCTGCCTTTGCTGTTTGCCAGTACCGCGTTGGCTCCGTTGGAATTTATGGCTGGCTGGCTTCAGTGGATTGCCTGCTTGAATCCGCTGACCTACGCGATCGAACCTATCCGTACCATTTACCTAAATGGTGCTTCGGTCGGTTTAGGGGCGGAGGTCATACAAACCAACTTTGGTGCGTTGAGTTTTGGTGTAGTTTTGTTATTGCTTGTCGGGTTTGATGCGCTCATCCTAGTTGCCATTCAGCCGCTGTTACGCCGTCGAATTGCGTAAGTTTGCGATCGCTGTCGCGGGGTACAGGCGGCCGGAGCAAGTCAAATTAACGTCTCTCCGTTTCCCCACTGAGTTTGCAACAGAATCTTGCCGATAATCTAAAGCCTATAAAAATTGGTGAAAGTACCTTATTTCGTTCCGGCAAGTTACTGGATATGACAAAGTTGCGATAATTGTCTCCTTATTCTATCCAACAAGAGTCCAGGAAGCGGCAATCAGTATCGCGAACAACAACAGTGAAATCGGCGGGCAGCGGGCTTAATATTCCCAGCGAGCAGCCGATTTTCATGGTCTCGTGACGAGCTCGTACCGTGACAAGAACTCGGTAGATCACTATTGGCACCTTGTGCGGGCGCAGGGTGCGGGAAGTGCGCTCATTGACGTTAGCTGCGGTACAGGCGCAGTCCTCAACGATTTGAACACCAATATCTTAACTACGCGTCTTGTCGGCGTGTATGTCGTTAATGAAATGTTGGTGATTGACCGCGATGAGGCTGCAGCCTGTAGATGCATGAGCCAGAACCGGAGTTTATTCACGGAGATATGCATACCTTCACCGGGCAACTGTCGGAATTTCGGGGATCCTTCGACCTTGTGATGAGCTGCTGGACCTACCAGAACCGATCCCACTAATATGATTTTAAAGACCCAAAGATGAATGACGGCTAAATCAAGAAAGGCATCAAAATAGTGAGGGCGTCTTTCCCATTTCACCAGTGCTCACTGAATTTGGACTTTGCAGATACGCCCTAAGCCTATCTATCTAGTCTGACGAAATCGGGCCAAATCTTTGCGTAAAATGCTCGCTGAATGCCTCGCACGCTTTCCCCACCATCAATAATAATATTAGAGCCTACATTAAAATTGCCCGCTTGGGAGGCAAGGAATATGGCTGCGCCTGCGATATTTTCTTTTTGCCCTATCCGCCTCGCCGGAATGACCTTTTTCATCTCATTGGCGTGATCTCGCGCAATTGTGTTCATATCGGAAGGGAAATCACCAGGAGAAATTGTATTTACCTGAATTCCCTCCCAAGCTAACCTGTCACCCAAAAGTCGGTCTAACTGTATTACGCCAGCTTTGCTAGCACCATATGCGTAATTATAAGCTGGGTTGAGCTTTCCGCAGCCATCGATTGAAGCGATATTGATTATATTTTTCGGATTTTTTGGCGAAGCCCCAACGCGCAGGAAAGGGAGAAATGACTGGATCATAAAAAAGATACTTTTGATGTTAAGGCTCATCACCTCATCCCATATTTCCTCTGTGATGTCCTCAATCTCCTTTTGACCGTCTGTGACTCCGGCATTGTTGACTAGGATATCGAGTGATTGTTCACGCTCACTATAGATCTTCGCGAGATCTTTAATTCCATTGACTGAGCTTATGTCGGCTACAATATAATCACAACATCCAATTTTCTCTAGTTTTTCTTGCTGCTCTTTTAGGGTATCTTCTGTGCGTGCTACTATATAGACCTTAGCCCCGAAATTGACGAAACCCTCAGCAATCATCGCTCCGAGACCAACCGAACCCCCGGTTACTAAGGCCACCTTCCCCTCGAGTGAGAACAGATCTTTCATTCCAGAACCTCCTTAATACCTAGATTTATATAATATTCGAGCAAAAGGTCCAACTTCTCAGATTTTATGAACATTATGTATATCTGTGGCTTCCCAAAATTGTCTTCCTTGACGCTCATTCTCTTTTAATCATTCGACCTTTCAAAATTCCGGACGAGGAAAATATTGCGCTTACTATTGCACTCACCAGCATTGCTATTAAATGAACTTGAACTATCAATTTCTTGGGTTGGGCAAGGATGTAAACAATAGGCACAAATGCTAGTATAAACTAACTATGTAAGTAATGCGCCGGAAGTGTAGGGGTCTTCGATTTCTACTTTATCAATATAGGAGTCTAGTCTCGCACCAATTTTGAATACATAATTAAGTGCTTCTCTATCTCCTAACACAACTCCTCTCAAGAAAAGACTACTCCAGCGAGCGATTATTTCAATAGAAATATTTTGTTCAATCATTGCCGGACTGCTATCTGGACGAGCTCCACTTGGGTTGTTGGCGTTGGTAAGCCCAAAGTGATTAGTTCCGGAAAAGGTGATAAACGCCTTTTTCGGATTAGCAATTTTTTCAAAAGTGCGTTTTGCATGCTCAACTGAGGCAACACCGTCTACATTTCCTTGTAATAGAGCAACAGCAACACTATTATTATCAATGGGAATTGGTTGATTTGATGACGGATCTCGAAGATTTGCACCGTAGAATACTCCTGCAAGTAATTCCGGCGGTCGCTTAAAGGATGGGTCTGTGCACAATAGGGGATTATGACAGTTCGCGATTGCGGATAGTCCAACAGCACCACCCAGAGAATGACCTAGTAAAGCTAATTTACTTGTATCAGCTAATTTAAATAAATCAGAGTTGGGGTTGGCACTAAGGGTTTTGATTGCTTCAAAGACTGTGCATATTTCTGAGGCTTCAGGCAAGAAAGCGTTGTAAAAAGGAGGAACATCCCGCAAATGATTGGGGACCGCCACGATAAATCCATAACGTGCGACCAGGCTCGCATATTGAGAATAGTAGGATTTTTCAACAAGAGCACCCTGCAGCATAATGACGCTAGGCAAGCCACTTACGGCTCTCCCAGCATCATGAATCGGATAATAGAAATCGACTGCATCACCACGAGAAAGGGTGGTCGAGAAGACATCAAACTTTTGGTATATGGGACCTGAATCAAACCCAACCTGAGTAAGTACATCCAAGTTATGCGAAGGGCTGCGTTTAAAGCATTCTTTAGTCATAATCAAAAGGCTCCCTAGCATTGAACTTAAAAGCTAATTATTTATAAATTGCCTCGTCGTAATTCGGACTCATGTAAACATTTTTAGTCTGTAAAATTTTTTTAAAAAATTGCACTATCCTTCCGATGGTCTATAGATGGGTATAGTCCTTACAGACAGAAAGAGGCATGTAGTCTCTAGTCGTTTCTTCTTTTCTCTGGCTCTGATCAGTCGTTTTCTGTAACTTCCTAGAACGCCTTTTCCAAACATTCCCTCACTGATCTAAAATCCAGTAGCTTACGCCGAGATTGGACGCTGAGCACCATGTAATGGTTAATATGCTTCACTCGATGACCTTCTCTTCGCAATCTTCTAGCAAAGTTGCGTTATTAATCTGTCGAGTGGCCGGTCACTTGCCCTAGCGGCAGAAGCTTTTGGGGTGTGGGTACACTTGTTTAAATCAATGAGATTCAATAGATACATGAACCACATTTACAGCTCCAGGACGAATTACTAGGCGAGAATAGGACTCTTCCAAGTTCTCTGCATCTTGATGTGTTTTTGCTGAACCCGCAAGGATAGGTAAACCACCTCGATGATTAGGGTGAGGTGCCAAATCCAGCTCCAGTTTATGGTTTGGTGCTATTTCAATTATAATGCTACGCGCATTGACTAGCGTCCGGGAGCCATCTTCAAACACTAAGAAAGTCTTATAAGAATGGTCATCTACTGCTTTCATATTGAACCTCTATGGATATTGATTGCATACATGGCGGCATAACACTGAATTAAGAAGCTCTTCGGCTAGAAAGCTTAGGCTCAGATTACGGTCTCTCAATAAGCTCCTAGCCTCCTCTTTGCTAAGAGAAGGGAGAAACGACGCTGGAGCGGTAAATATCGGTGATGTCAATATCATATGTCAAACAACTAATTAACAGTTTATCTATCCCTTTGTAAGTCATAGATGACTTTCTCAATATACCATTGCTCGGTTTTACCAGGATGCTTGCGGTGCTCTAGGTTGAGCAGGCGATTCGCTGCACCTTGGTCGTTATGCAACATTGTCATGAGCTCATGTTGTAGACGATAATCTTTGGAGCCTTGAGTAAAAAGTCCTAAGATGTTTTTGAAAATCATAGCTTTAGTCTCCTTTCTGTATTGGAACTAGAGAGCGGGGGGCAGGCATTGAGTTAATATCCTGACTTCATCTCGTTACTTCTCTATACTCAATAGAGTAGATAAGCAAAGTGACAAACTCAGGACGTCGCACTGAGGGAGTCTAGTCCGACGAAGAAATATACTGTCTTGAACAAGGCCTGCTTAGCCTTCCTCTTCGAGAGGACTGAGACCCGATAAATAGTTCCCATCCAGATTTAAAACTAAATTTGCAAATATCTTGCCTAAGGGGTTAAAGCAATTCAGATATGGGGATACTGTCCGAGCAAGCGGCAGTAACCCCTTTTCTATTCAAGTCCCATACTTTGATTCGCTTTTTGCTCGGTTTCTCCGTAAAGTAGACCCACCAGGTTGACTGTTCCACGCTACGGGCTGGAACAGTCAACCTGGTCTTAATTCAGGGAATTGCGTGTAAACGTTAACCAATCAGACGGTGCTCAATTTTGCCGAGAGACATATTCTCATTATCAGCGCACGGAGACTTGCCCAAGTAGGCGTCTATTAGCAGCCGTTTCAAATCCCTAACTAAAGGATACCGAGGATTAGGCACTGTACACTGATCGTCAAACGCCTGTTCAGCAACAAGATCCAGCTTGGTGAAGAATTGCTCTTGAGTTTCTGGCATGGTATCTTGAATAGAATTTGGAATATCCAGCTGCCATTTTAAATGTTCTACAGCTTTGATTAGGGAATGAACCTTTTCATCTTCACTAACCCCGGTTAGCCCCAAAGAGTCGGCGATACGTGCATAGCGAGATGTTGTCTCAGGGTACTTATACTGAGAGAATATTGCTTGTTTGAATGGAGCGTCAGTTGCGTTATAGCGAATAACGTGGGAAATCATAAGTGCATTCGCTAAACCGTTGGGTATGTGAAAGTTCTCCGCCAACTGGTGTGACATCGAATGACAGATGCCGAGGAAACTATTGGCAAAGGCTAGACCAGCAATTGTCGCCGCATAGTGAACTTTTTCACGCGCCTCAGGATCATGAGAACCTTCGCGGTAGGCTCTTGGCAAATACTGAAAGAGCAGCTGAATCGCTTCCATCGCCAGACCACTGGTGAAGTCCGAAGCCATTACTGAAACATAGGCTTCTAGAGCATTGGTCAGAGCATCCATACCACCATAAGCGGTTTCACATTTGGGTAGATTTAGCACCAATGCGGGGTCCACAATCGCCATCGTTGGTGTTAGGGCGTAGTCTGCTAAGGGATATTTAATCCCAAGACGATGATCTGTTACCGCAGCAAAAGGTGTGACTTCTGAGCCAGTACCTGAAGTTGTAGGAATAGCGACCATCGTGGCTTTTTTACCTAGGGGCGCTAGTTCATAAACCCGCTTGCGTATATCCATGAACCGCATGGCTAGGCTGTCAAGATCGATGTCGGGATATTCGTACATCAGCCACATTACCTTAG